>JANNQZ010000334.1:0-17026 GCA_031401015.1 Chloroflexota bacterium
CGAGGGCCATGGACACCGCGCCGAGCGCCCAGCGATGCAGACCGGGCCGGGAGGTCACGTCGTTGGCGGCGTCATCGGGTTCGCGCCCCGCAAGGTTCGCGACCATCGCCCGCGATGCCTCCACGGCTCCGGGGACCAGGTACGTCTCACCCCAGCCGACCCGACCCTCGCGGTCCGCGACACGGACCACGACCGAGTCCCGCGTGACGTTGAACCCCGTCCCGAACACCCGCTTGCGCGAAAGCCGGTGGGTGAGGACGAAAACCTCCGCTCGTTCGATCACCGTCGTTGGGCCGCGCGAAGGCGCTCCAGGCCGACCGTGACATGGGCTGTAGCGGCTCGGGACGCAGCAGCAGGTCGGCGCGTGCGCAGCGCATCCACCAGCTCGCGGTGCTCGACGGAGCTCGCAATGAGGAGTCTTCGCGCCTCGACCGGATCGGCCAGGTCTGGCCGCCCTCCAGCCTGGCTCGCCCGGGATCGGACCACCCCATCGATGCTGGTCCACAGGCGTCGGAGATACTGGAATCCGGAGATCTCGATCACCCGGCCGTGGAATGCCAGATCATGCTCGGTCACGGCAACGACATCGCCCGACTCGCTCGCCCGGATCATCCGCTCGACCGTCTCGCCGAGGGCGTCGAGGTCTGGGTCTGTGGCCACCCGGCACGCCCGCGCGAACGCCCGACCCTCGAGCAAGGCGCGGATCCCGTAGATCGTTTCGACCTCGACTTCGGCGATGCCGACAACCACGGCGCCGCGGTGCGGATAGAACTCGACGAGGCCTTCCTGCTCCAACTGGCGGAGGGCCTCGCGTACCGGGCCCCGGCTGACGCCCAGCTCGGCCGCCACGGGGACCTCCAGGAGCCGCGTCCCTGGGGCGATCTGGCCGGACAGGATCCCATTGCGGAGTCCGAGCAGGACCTCGTGGCGCAGGACTCGTCGCTCGACCGGCAACAGGTTCGCCGGAATGCTCACCGAACACCTCCGTCCAGTCGGCACAACGGCTTGACGCACCCCCAAGCCAAGCCATAGATTGTCGACAATCTACATTCAACCTGACCCGCGCGTCCATCCCCTGAACGAGGTCCTCCATGCGTTTCCGATCGAGCCCGCGATGACCGATCCGCTTGTCGACCGCCTGCCCACCCAGGCCTATCGGGAGATCGCCCGCCACCTCCTTGACCGCCCGACCTACGGCTGGATCGAGTCGGGTTCGGGCGACGCGTTCGAGAGCGACAACGAGGCCGCCTTCCGGCGCCGCCGGGTTCGGCCGAGCGTGCTTGTCGACGTGTCGGCGGTTAGCACGGCCACGACCGTCCTGGGCGCCCCGATTGCGGCGCCGGTGATGATCGGGCCGATGGGTCTCCAGCGCGCGGTCCACGCCCAGGGCGAACTGGCGATGGCCGCCGGCGCCGCCAGGGCCGGCAGCCTGTTCATCGTGGCCGTCAACGCCACGACCAGCATCGAGGAGATCGCGGCATCGGCCCCGGGACTGCCGCTCTGGTTTCAGCTCTACAACTGGGACGATCGCGCGGTCCTGGCCGGCGTCATCGCCCGCGCCGAGGCCGCCGGCTGCAAGGCCATCGTGCCCCTGGTGAACACCGCGATCGGGGTCAACCACACGTCCCCGCAGCTCGGATTCCGGCTGCCGGCCGGCGCCCGGTTCGCCCACTTCGAGTCATCGCCCGGGTTGACCGCCGCGAACACCTGGGAATATTTCGACTGGCTCCGCTCGGTGACCAGCCTGCCGATCGTTCCCAAGGGGATCATGACCCGTGCCGACGCGGCGCGTGCTGTTGCTGCCGGGGTCGACGGAATCATCGTGTCCAATCACGGCGGCCGTCAGCTCGGGCGCTCCATCTCCACGCTTGACGCCCTGCCCGATGTGGTCGCCGGTGCCGGAGGGGTGGAGGTCTACCTCGATGGCGGCGTGCGGACGGGCGGCGACATCCTGGTGGCGCTCGCACTCGGGGCTCGCGCGGTCCTGGTTGGTCGGCCGGTGATGTGGGGGCTCGCGGTCGGTGGCGCCGATGGGGTCGCCCGTGTGCTCGACACCTTGCGCCAGGAACTCGCCGACGACGCCGGGCTGTGCGGCCTCGCCGACGCGACCGGCGCAACCCGTGAACTCATCGCCGACTCGGTCGGCTACGCCTGACCGACCTCCGGCGATGCGCGTCAAGGCTGGTCTGAGATCAAGGTGACCACGCCGCTCCCCGCCATCCGGATCGGGGTGGCCTTCGATTTCGACGCCACGGCGGTGGCCACCTTCGAATCGATCTCTCCGCGCCTGCAGTTCCGGGTCACCAACCGCGCGGATCAGGCCGCAGTCGACGAGATCGCGGCGTCCGACCTTGACGGCCTGATCGGCCAGCGATTGCCCAGCGATCGATCGAGGACGCCGAGCCTGCGCTGGCTCCAGGTCATGTCGGCCGGGGTGGAGCACCTGGTCGGCGATGGGCGGGAGTGGCCGGCCGGTGTCGTGCTCACCAATGCACGCGGCGCCTACGCCACCTCGATCGCCCAGTACACCATCGGCGCGATCCTGCGGGTGGCGGAGCGAGTGGACCTCCGGCGTGACCAGCAGGCGCTCGGGCGCTGGCCGGACGACAACGCGCAGGGCGACTTTCTCGGGGATCAGGTCCGCGGTCGAACGCTGGTGATCGTCGGCTATGGCGGGATCGGCCGGGAAATCGCGCGACTGGCCGCGGCCCATGGGATGCGGGTGCTGGCGGTCAAGGCCAATCCGTCGGTTCACGCTGACGACAGCTTCCGCGTGCCTGGCACGGGCGACCCGGATGGTGCGATCCCGGAGCGGATTGTCGGCACCGATGCCCTGCGCGAGGTCGCCTCCGAGGCCGATTTCGTGTCGGTCACGTTGCCGCTCACGACGCGAAGCCGCGGCGTCGTCGACCGCGAGGCCATCGCCGCCCTGCCCCCTCACGCCTGGATCGTGAATACCGGGCGCGGCCCCGTGATCGACGAGACCGCCCTGGCCGATGCGCTGGGCGCCGGGCGGATTGGTGGCGCGGTCCTCGATGTGTTCGGGGAGGAGCCGCTCCCTGCCTCGAGCCCGTTCTGGCGACTGCCGAACGTGATCATCACGCCGCACGTGTCAGGTGCCTCATCGGAGCATCTGGCGCCGTTGGTCGCCGAGAATCTTCGGCGTTTCGTCGCCGGGGAAGCGCTCATCAATCGCGTGGATCCTGCACGAGGGTACTGAAACGATGCCATCGGGAACCGATAGTGGCCGGATCATCCGCAAGGTCGAGTGTTTTGTCGTCAGCCACACGCTGAACCCGCGAACCGGGCCGTCGATCGCGCTGTCGAGCGCACACGCCTATGCCCTGGTCAAGATCACCGATGCCGACGGCCGCGCTGGTTGGGGCGAGACGTATCTGTTGGCGGGCATCCCGTCGATCATCGAGGCGGCCGCGCCGGTCGTGATCGGCCGCTCGGCCAACGATCTTCGGGCCCTGTCACGGGATGTGCGCTGGTCGGTCGAGCACCCGTATGCGGTGTCGGCGGTCAATATCGCGCTGGAGGACCTGCGCGCCCGCCAGCTCGGCGTCTCGGTCGCCGAGTCGTTTGGCGGTCCGCTGCGGACGCGCGTGCGTGCCTATGCCGCCAGCGGCGGCTACATCGACGGCCTGGATCCGGCGAACACCTGGCCGGCCGAGGTTGAGCGCATCCGTGCCGCCGGCTACACCGCCATGAAATGGCGGGTTGGCCGCTACCCGGTGGCCCACGAGGCGCGAATCCTCGAGGAGATCCGGGCGGAGGTGGGCGACGAGTTCCAGATGATGGCCGACGGCAACGCCGGCTACACCTTCCCGCGCGCGATCGAGATGGGGGCAATCCTGTACGGCCTCGGCTTTCGGTGGTTCGAAGAGCCGATCCACCAGCGCGAGGGCTACCAGGGCTATGCGGGACTCCGCGCGGCCCTCGACATCGCGCTGGCCGGCGGCGAGATCATCGAGAAGCGGAGTGCCGCCATCGACCTGCTCAACTGCGGTGGGGTCGACATCATCCAGCCGGAACCGGTCATCTGTGGCGGGATTGCAGAGACGCTCTTCATCGCGGAATTGGCAAACGTCCAGTCGATCCCGGCGATGCCCCACACCTCCAACAACGCCATCGGAATTGCCGCGGCAGCCCAGATCCTGGCCTGTCTCCCCGATCCCAACCGGTCTCCGGCATCGGACGAGCTCTACCTGGAGTACGGGGTGGACGACAACCCGCATCGTTCCGGGCTGCTGTCCACGCCGCTCACCTTTGTCGACGGCTGGCTGACCATCCCGACCGGGCCTGGGCTCGGGGTTGAGGTTGACGAAGCGTACCTGCGGCGCCACGCCGTGCAGACGCGTATCATTGATTCGGCGGGCGCCCGCTCGGCGTGACCGAATCCGAGGAGGCGCTGGCCGCGGCGCTCGCGGGGGTCGCGCGGCTGCGGGGAGCCCGGATCCAGGTCGACACCGACCTGACCTGGCTGTCTTCCGGGCGCCCGGCAACGAGCCTCAACCATGTCCACTCGATCGCGTTGCGCGGCGATTCGGCGGCGATCGACGCCCGCATTGACGCTGTCCAGGCCGCCGTGTCCGGCGGCGGCGCCCTGCCGGTGACCTGGTGGATCGGGCCATCGACCTCGCCGCCCGACCTCGCCGACCGCCTCCTGACGCGCGGCATGTTGGAGGATGAGCCGGAATACGGGATGGCGGTTGACGTGGACGAGTTGCCGCTTCCCGACGGCGATGTCCGGGAGGTGACCGAGGCGGATCTCGACGAATGGCTCGGCGTCATGGGACACTCGTACCGGTGGTCGAACCCGCGCGCGATCGCCGCCTGGAGCGAGCTGTATCGCGAGGCGCTGGTTGGCGACGCTCGTCCCTGGCGGCATGTGCTTGTCCGTGATGCTGGCGTCCCGGTTGCCTGTGCCTCACTTGCCACGGCTGGCGCCACCGGGTTTGTCACGAACGTCGGGACTGTCCCGGAAGCTCGCGGCGGCGGCCACGGCACGGCGGCCACCTTGGCGGTGCTCGCGATCGCCCGGCGCCTCGGCTATCGACGGGCGACGCTCACCGCGTCGGTCATGGGTCGCAACGTGTACGCCCGGATCGGCTTTCGCGAGGACGCCTACCTCCAACGCTTCGTATCCGCCGGCTGAGCGCGGCTGCGGCGGCGACACCGCCTCTCCGCGATGCAGCTCGGATGCATCGGTTCGGAGGTTCGGCAGGGGCACCCGAGGACACGCCGACGACGCCGTCGCCGCCGCTGATGCATCCGACCTGCATCAGCCGGAAGCAGGGCCTCCGGACAGCCCGTGATCATCCGCCAGCGCGGAATCGATCGGGACGGCCTTCAACTCGAGGGCAATGAGCGGTCGCAACCCGATCGTCGCCACCACCACCGCCCCCACCACGAGTCCGCCAAAGGCCAGAAAGACACCGGTCACCCCGATCGCCGGCACCAGCAGGCCCGCGGTCAGGCTGCCTGGCGGAACCGTTCCAAGTCGGACCAGGTCATAGATTGCGAGAACGCGCCCTCGCATCCGCGCTGGCGCGAGCATCTGCAGCACGGTCATCGAGGTGACGTGATAGACGATCAATGATCCGGTGATCGCCCCGGCGGCAACCAGCGCCACGGCAAGGTGCGGCGCCGATCCGAGGACGGTGAGGGCAAGCCCGGCAATTCCGAGCGCCGTGAGCAGCACCGGCCCCCGTCGCAGCCGGCGCCCGCTGGCATCGGTCACGACGGTTCCGAGGATGGACCCGATGCCACCGGCCATGACGATCAGTCCGAGTGCCGCAGGGCCGGCACGCAGGACGTCGTGGACGAGAACCGGAACGAGTCCGAACCGGCTCATCACCAGGAATCCGGCCGCGGAGCCAAGTGCGATGACAGCCAGCCCGACGGGAGAATGGCGAGCCCAGCCGAAGGCGTCGCGGATGCCTCCAAGGACCAGCGCCCGGCCGCCCGAATGGCCCAAGCCGGCCAGCGTTGGCAGCCCCGCCATCACGACCGCGGAGAGCGACAAGCCAATGGCTGCGACCGCGAAGGCGATCGTAGGACCTGTGAGCTGGAGGACGATCCCGCCGCCCAGGCCGCCGACGACCGCGCCAATGCCGGACGGCAGGGCGCTCAGACCGATCGCGCTTGGCAGCTGCTCCCGGTTGACGACGCGGCTGGCAAGCACCTGCGCCGGGATCGCCCAGCAGCCAAAGAAGATGCCCTCGGCAATGGCCAGAACCACGGCCATCTCGAACGACAGGCCCGCAACGGCGGTCACGATGGCCGCGATTGCCCCGACGATCGCCGCCACCGCAGCGGCCAGCCGCAACAATCGACTCGGCCCGTGGCGGTCGACGAAGATGCCGACCGGAACTGTCAGGATCAGGACCGGAACGACGATGCTGACCAACAGCAGGCTGACCAGCACGGCGGACCCAGTCAATTCGAGCACGGTCCAGTACAGGCTTGTTTCGAACATGTACATCGCGACCTGGCTGACGATCAAGGCGACCAGCAGCCGGCGATACACGGCGACCCGCAGCGCGGGAAAGGCGTCGAGCAGGGAAACGGCAGTCGTCCTCGGCGTATGCTCTCGATTGTCGACAATCTACAACCCGCGGCGCCCATCGGCCCGGCGGCGCTGCGACGTTCGGAGGCCGGCCGGCCGGCCGGAATCGGAGGCACCCATGGCGTCGGTCAATCCGCTCCTCGATCGTTGGCGATCGGGCAAGCCCAGTCTCGGTGGCTGGCTGACCACCGCCGACCCGCAGATTGCCGAGTTCTTCGCGAGCTGCGGCTACGACGAGATCTGCGTGGACCAGCAGCACGGCCTCGCCGATGGGGCCGCCCTGGCCGGCGTGTTCAGGGCCATCGAGATCCACGGCGCCGCGCCGACGACGCGCGTCCCGGCCAACGACGTTGCCGAGATCGGCAAGGCGCTCGATGTGGGCGCTGTCGCGATCGTCGTGCCGATGGTGGGGACGGCAGAGGAAGCCGCGCGAGCCGCGGCCGCATGCCATTACCCGCCACGCGGGAGCCGTTCAGTGGGCCCGCTGCGGGGCCCGCTGGCCCGGGCGTCGGAGCGCCTCGAGGCGCTCGATGAGGCCGCTTGCGTCGTGATGGTTGAGACTGCCGATGGCCTGCGCAACGTCGACGCGATCGCGGCGACGCCCGGGGTTGACGCGATCTACATCGGGCCGGGCGACCTGGGCCTCGGTCTCGGGCTGTCGGCCTGGCCGGACGACTGGACTCCGGCGCAGGCGAAGATCCACGCCGACGCGATCGCGACGATCCTGGCGGCCTGCCGTCGCCATGGCGTCGCGCCCGGGATCCACACCGGAGATGGCGTCACCGCGCGGCGCTATCTCGACCAGGGCTTCCTGATGGTGACCGTCGCCAGCGATCTCGGCCTGATCACGGGCGGTGGCCGCACCCAGCTCGATCTGGCACGCGGCGTGGCCTGACGGAAACGCTAGTCGGAGCTGAGGGGGGCCATCCAGCCCGGCGCCGGCGCCATCACGTAGAAGACGTGGACTGGCTCATCCCCGATGACTTCGGTGAGATACGTGTGGCCGGCAGCGAAGAAGACGACATCGCCGGCTCCGAACTCGAGCGATCCTTCCTCCCACGTCACGCTGACGCGGCCGGTCAGGCACAGGTAGACCTCGTCGTGGAGGCCAAGGTGCGGGATCCCGTCGATCGTCCGGCCCTCGTCCGGGTCGTCGCCGCGGAACGACCAGCCGCCGATCGATCCTGGCTGGCTCCAGAACATCCCGGCATAGAGCCGCTCCGAGCCGGTTGACTCGGGCGTCACGATGCGGGCCGATCGAGCCAGCGGGTTGTTGGGCAGTGCCGGAATGTCGGCCAGGTGGAAGACGAGGGGCTCGCCGGGCGTGGTCACGACGAGCGTCCAGCGACAGGCCAGTCGTGCGCGTGTGCGGCTGCAGCCCGCCCGACCGCGCGACCCTGGACCAGCCCCAGCACCAGCCCGCCCATGTAGCCGCGATCGAACGTCCCGCCGGCATCGGCACCTGCGGCGTACAGACCGACCATCGGCGTGCCGTCGCGGTGGAGGACCCGCATGTCGCTGTCGACATCGATCCCGCCCAGGGTGAACGTGATCCCGGCTCGGACCGCGATGGCCCGGAACGGCGGTTCCACCAGCCCGAACGGCGAGCGTAGCCGCGGAATCGCCAGCTCCGCACCGATCCCGGCCGCCACTGCCAGCCCGAAGGCATCGATCGTTGCGCGGAAGCCAGCGGCATCCACGCCCTGGGCGGCCAAGCCTTCGGCGAGGGCCTCGACCGTGTCGGCGGTGACGTTTGGCGCGCCCGCGGCCACTGCGTTTGCGAATTGGCGGCCGGCGGCGGCCGGTGATCGACCGGGCAACGGGTCGTCGTCGTGGATCCGCCGGTCCATCACCACCCACGCCCGTCCGCCCGGCTGGCGCACGATCTCGAACGGGGCAGTCTCGTCGGCCATCGAGCGGCTTTCGTCGAAGAATCGTTCGCCGCGCTCGTTCACCAGGATCGCGTCCTGCGAGTAGTACTGCGTAACCGACACCCAGCGCGCCGGCGGAACGTCGGCCGGCAGGCCCGGCATCGTGTGCCCGTAGAACGTGGACATGGACGGCGAGGTTCGGCCGCCAGCGCCCAGCACGGCGAGCAGTCCATCACCGACGCTACGCGGATTTGCCCGCAACAACATCGAGCCGGCATGCGGCCCGACATGGCGCGCGAGCAGATCGGCACCGCCGCCGAATCCCCCGGTTGCCAGGATCACCGAGCGAGCCGCGACGTTGACCCGACTGCCGCCGCCGTCCCCGGCCGTGACGGACCACTGCCCATCAGGCGCAAGCGTGATCGACTCGAGGGCGGTCTCGGTCCGCACCCGCCCGCCACCCGCCACAATGGCCGCCACGAGCCGATCCGTCAGTTCCGCAGTGTCGACCTCGGCGCCGGTCTGTCGGTCGCTCGCGATCGGGGACCTGCGTGCGACGCCGAGCGAAGCGAGCCATTCGAGGCCCGGCGCCAGACCCTCCACCAGCCGCCGCTGACGCTCGCGATCGCCGCCCGGGACCCACGCCTCCATGACCGCCATCGTCGGCGCCGTCCAGATCGTGCCGCCTGACATCAACATGGAGCCGCCCGGTGCGGCGCCCTTTTCGAGCACCAGCGGGCGAGCACCTGCCTCGACGGCGCTGGCGGCAGCGCAGAGGCCGGCCATCCCGGCCCCACACACCAGAACATCAACGTCGTCATCGAACGCCACGACCGACCTCCCTCACAGCGACTTTCTCCCGTATATTGTCGACAATCGGGCGACACCGTGTAGCACGCCCAGGGGAGGCCTCACATGACGGTCAGGTTCGGGATGATCGGGGCCGGCCAGATGGCCCATATCCACGCCGTCGCGATCGCCGAACAGGAACCCGGCGAGGCGCGGCTGGTCGCGGTGACAAGCGGCACTCGCGCCCCGGCGCTTGCTGCGGAGTTTGGTGCCCAGGCTGAGCCGTCCATCGAGGCGCTGCTGAATCGGCAGGATATCGACGCGGTGGTGATCGCCACGCCTCACACGGCGCACCTGCCCAACGTCCTCGCCGCAGCTGCCGCCGGCAAGCACATCCTGCTCGAGAAACCGATGGCCCTCGACGTCGACGAGTGCCGTCAAATGATCGCCGCGTGCGACAAGGCGGGTGTCTATCTGAGCCTCGCCAAGATCTCCCGCTGGCTCGAGGCACTGCGCGTCGGGCACGACCTGGTCGCCGATGGCGCGGCCGGTGAACCGATCGCCATCCATGTCCACCGGCTCTTCCCGGGCTACCCCAACACGGGCTGGCCGCTTGATCCTCGAGAGGGTGGCGCGTGGCTCGACTGGGGGAGCCACGGCTGCGACGTCGCGCGCTGGTATGCCGGGCGCGAACCCGAACTCGTGATCGCACGTTTCGCGTCGCGCCGGACGGACATGCCGGACCTGACCGGCATGGTCACCTTCGAGTTCCCGGGCGCGCTCCTGGCACACCTCTTCATGTCCTACGAGATCCCGGGCACCGCGGCCACGGAGCGCGCGCATTACACGCTGATCGGGACCGAGGCCGTGATCGACGTGCATGCCTACGGCGCGGTTGACGTCCTGCGCGGCGACAAGCGCGAGCCGGTCTATCGCGATGTGCGGTTCACCGATGCCAACACGACGTGGGACGAGCACGCGCCGTACTTCCGGCGCGGGTTTGCCGACCAGGTCCGCGATCTCGTCGAGGCGGTCCGCGATAGCCGACCGCCAACGATCGATGGCAACGATGGCCTGATCGCGGTGGCCATGGCGACCGGCGCCATCCGCTCGTGGCGCGAGAACTCGGTCGTGCGCTTCCCGTTGTAGCGTGGCGGGTGGTCAGGCGGAGGGCGTCTTGTAGACCTTCTCGGTGACGTTGTCGATCCAGTCCCAGTCGAGCTCGACGCCGAGGCCGGGGCCCGCTGGCAGGTGCTTGTAGCCCTCGCTATCGATCTTGAGCGGTTCACCCTTCAGGCCGCGGTAATAGATCGGGTTGAACGTCTCCGACCAGCGACCATTCGTCATGGACAGGGCCATGTGCAGATTGGCGACGTCGAGCAGGGGCTGGTTGATGCCGTGGATCTCCAGGTCGAAGCCAAGCAGGTCGGCCATCCCGATCGCCTTGCGCAGTCCGGTGATCCCCTCCTTCATGAGAACATCGCCGCGAGCGATATCGAACGCCCCCATCCGCATCCCCTCGGCCAGCTCGTGGACCCGTGACGTTTCGCCCGACAGGATCGGCACGCTGAGCTGCTCGGTGAGTCGCTGGAGCTGGAACAGGTTGCGATCGGGGATGGGCTCCTCAAACCAGGTGTAGTTGAGATCGCCGAGGACCTTGCCGGCCGCCAGGGCCTCCGTGAAGCTGTACATGCCGGCCGCGTCCTGCATCAGTGGATAGTCGTCGCCAACGGCCTCCCGTGCGGCACGGAAGCGCGGGATGTCGCGGTCGAGGCCATTCCAGAACTGGACCTTGAAGGCGTGATAGCCCTGCGACTTGCGCAGGCGCGCCTCCTCGAAGACGTCCTCCGGTGTCGGATCGATGTTGCGAGCCGTGGCATACGCCCCAACTTTCGTGCGGGCCAGGCCAAGGAGCGAGGCAATCGGCATGTTCGCCACCTTGCCGCGGATGTCCCAAAACGCGACATCGATTGCCCCGGCGACACCGTCCGACAGGTTGTAGGCATGCCGGTTCAGCCGGCGGAGCTTGTGCCATAGACGCTCGGTCTCGAGCGGGTTCTCGCCGATGAGCTGCGGGGCGTACAGGTCGTGCACGACCTGGGCCATCGCCGCGCCATCGCGCAGGTTGGCGTTCTGCATCGTGTAGCCATCGATGCCCTCATCCGTGTGGAAGGTGTCGAACGAGTATTGGTACCAACTCGACGAGATGCCCTCGGGCGGCTCGGCGCCGCCCCACGCCTCGGTGATGTCGTAGCCCAGGACGCGTGACTCGATGCTCGTGATCTTCATGGGAGCCTCCTGACGGACCTCATACGCGTATCGGCAGCTCGACCCGGCGATCTGCGGTCTGGCCGCCCGTCGGGATCCGGTACAGCTCGTTGCTGATCCCGTCCAGCCGGACGGGCTTCGAGTAGTGGTAGACCTCGACGTCGTCGGCGATCGGCGTTCGGAGCCGGACGATGAACTCGGCCCAGGCGGGGTCGTTCATGGCGCTGAAGGCCAGTTCGACGCCGGCAAGGAGGTCATCCGGCTCGCAGTCGAGGTCCGGAAACAGGATCGGGCCGGTGTCGGTCTGGTAGACCCAGTCGCGCTCGTTGGCGTTGATCGTCTTGACCGGGTATTCGATCTCTACGTCATAGCGATCCGAGCCGAACCGGTGGATTCCGACGAGTACGTCGTTGGCCAGGACGGCATTGACAATCGCTTTGGCGCCATCAAGCCGCTCGCCCTCGCGTTCGACGAGGTCGAGGTGGACGCGATCGAAGGTCCCTTCGATTGGCCTGCGCAACCGATCGGACTGGGCACCCGATCCGGGCGGGTGAAGCTGGGCGACCATGCCGGCCCGCGCAAAGGTCTTGATCTGCATGAACTCGTCATTCGAGAAGAGCGGGATGAAATCCCCGTTGGGCAGCAACCAGAGGTCCTGGGTCGCTCCCACCTGCTCCGTCTTGCAACTCACGCCAAGCCAGATCGTGTGGACGCGCGCGGTCACCCGCTCGGTGATCCGGCTCACGCAGTCGAATTGGATCCGGGCGTTGTTGAGCGCGAACGGTGGCTGATGGCTGAGCGTCCGCGGGTGCATCCGGTCGAGGTCGATCCGGAACGTCATGGTCGACCGCGCGAAATCGAGCACCTTCAAGACAAGACTCCTTTCACTGGCCTGGATCGATCTTCTCGCGCCGCCCCTTGACCGACGATCGGTCGACCGCCTCGACCACGGCCATGTAGTGGGCGCCGGTCGCGAAGTCCGTCAGCGTGACCGGGCGATCACCGCGGATCGCGGTGATGAAGTCAGTCTCCGCGGTCCAGCCGGCCCGATCCTGGGAGCGGACCGGTTCCGGTGCCCAGTCGCCTGCGACCGGCGCTCGACCGATCCGTTCGGCGGCGAAGTCGACCCGCAGGGCACCGCCGGTCCCGTAGAAGATGGCGGCGTTGGACTCCAATGGCCCGGTGCGCGCCGACATCTCGATCGTCGCCGTCAGGTCGTCGGGGAATTCGAGGATCGCCAGGACGTGGTCGGGGACGTCCACCTCGACCGGGCCGTCGGGACCCGGGCGTTGCGGCGGCCCGAACCGGGAGACCGCCGTGACGGCCGTCGCGTGCCCGAGCCAGCGGGCCATCGCCTCGTAGACGATGCCGAGGGCCATCACGTTTTCACCGCTGTATTCGCGCTGCCAGCGCCAGGCCTCGGCCGGATCGTCCAGCCCGCTCGAATCCCAGGCAACGCGCACGTGGCGCAGCCGTCCGATCGCGCGCGCCGCGAGAAGACGCTGGATCGTCGCGTCGGCCCACAGCGAGAAGGACGACGGCACCACCATCGCCACGAGGTCCGGCCTTGCCTCCGAGGCGCGCAGCATGGCTCGGGCGTCCACTCCGGTGGCTGCCATGCGCGCCTCGGTCAGGACGTGCTTGCCGGCCTCGAGGGCCGCGATGGTGACCGAGGCGTGCAGGTACGGCCAGGCGCCCACCAGGACGGCATCGATCTCCGGGTCGGCGACGAGCGCCCGCCAGGCGTCGAACGATCGGGGAATACCGAGTTCCGCCGCCGAGTGTCGCGCTGAGTCCGGAGTGCGGTTGGCCACGGCCACGAGCTCCACGCCCTCGATCGCGCGAAACCGCGGGATGTGCTCAGCCCGGACGATCCTGCCGGACCCGACGATTCCGATGCGGATCGGCTTCCTCATCTCGGCTCCCTGCCCTGGTTTGCGCTCCGCTGGCCGTCCCAGCCGAGGCGATGCGACACGTCGTCGGCGGCAGCCCGGATCACGTCTCCCGTCTCGGCCTCTTTCGCCGGACTCGTTCGATTATCCGGCCACGCCGCGATCAAATCTCCGGCGATCCGGCCGTGCGCATCCCGGATCGGGGCCGAGACGCCGACCGCCCCTTCGTAGCGCTCCCCGTGACTCACCACGTAGCCCCGCGCTCGCGCCGCTTCAAGATCGTCGCGGAGGCGGGCCCGGGTCGTCGGCACGCGGCCCGGGATCGGGTCGGGCAGTCGTTCGATGATCGCGTCGCGCTCGGCGGCTGGCAGGAAGGCCAGGATCCCCTTGCCCGACGCCCCGAGATGGAGGTCGCTCCAGTCCCGCAGCGACTCCCACAGGTAGCGGACCGGGTGGTTCGTCTCCACCGCATCGACGGCGGAGAACTTCCCACGTTGCGGGTCGTAGACGGCCAGGACAACGGTTTCTCCAAGGAGCCTGGCGGCCTGCTCGAGGAACGGGCGCGAGATCTGCTGGATGTCGAGGTGTTCAGCGACGGCGCTGCCGATCCGCGCCAGGTCCGGCCCAACGCGAAAGCGCCCCGGCTCATCGGTCCCGGACAGGAGACGGAGGCTGGCCATGTCGTGGAGGATGCGGTGCGCTGCGCTGCGCGGGATCCCGCTGGACCGGGATAGGTCCCGGACGCCCCACTCACCCTGCTCCGCGAACGCCTCCAGGACCCGGACCCAGCGCGCCATCGGCCCGCTCGTCGGCTCGTGGGCGGCGGGAGCGGCCGTCGTTGACCGAGGGACGCTGCTCATGGCACAGTACGGTAACAGAAATTGGGACTCATGTCCCGTATTTCGGGACACCAGGGAGCGCGGTCCGGCCGTGCGCCGGGCGTCGCCCAGCATCGCCAGCAGTGGAGCAGCCAACGCCGTGGCCGTCGCCGACCCTGAATCCCGCCCATCCAGGAGCCGGGCCTCGCGTCGTGGCGCACCCGGGAGCACCGACCTCCCGGATCCGGCGAGCCTGGCGATTCCCGTGGACCCAACCCTCGATGCGGTTGCGCGCCGCATGCTGTGGCTGGCGGTCCGCATGGTCCACGAGGCCAACCACGTGCGACCGAGCGTCGGCGGGATCAAGGTCGGTGGCCACCAGGCATCGACCGCGTCGAATGTGTCCATCCTCACCGCGCTCTACTTTCGATGGCTCCGGGCGGGCGATCTCGTGGCGACCAAGCCGCACGCTTCTCCGGGCTTTCACGCGATCCAGTACCTGCTCGGCAACCTGGATCAATCCATGCTGCCTCGTCTGCGCGAGTTCGGTGCGCTCCAGTCGTACCCGTCGCGGACCAAGGACCCGGATCCGGTCGACTTCTCCACCGGGTCCGTCGGTCTCGGGGCCGTGGCGCCGATGTTCGCGGCCCTGGCGGACCGGTATCTGCGGCTCCACTTTCGCGACACCGTGGCGCGACAGCCGGCGCGGCGATTCGTAGCCCTGGTCGGCGACGCGGAGCTGGACGAAGGCAACGTCTGGGAGGCCATCCTCGAGGAGGGCCTGGGCGACCTGGGCAACTTCACCATGATCGTTGACCTCAACCGCCAGAGCCTGGATCGCGTGGTCCCCGGCATCCGCGTCCGGCGGGTGGAAGCCATGTTCGCGGCGGCCGGCTGGCACGCGATCGAGGCCAAATATGGTCGCCGTCTTCAGGCGCGCTTCGCCATGCCCGGTGGCCAGGCGTTGCGCGACCGGATCGACGACATGGAGAACGAGGAGTACCAGATCCTCATCCGACGGCCGGGCGCGGATGCCCGCGAGCGACTCATCGCCGGCCATCCGGCGGCGCGCCGCGACGCGCTGGCCCGAACCGTGGCCGACGTCCCGGACGACGATTTGCCGGACCTGCTGGCCGACCTCGGCGGGCACGATCAGGCCGAGCTGGAGCGGACGCTCCGTGCCGCCGACCGCGAACGCGGGCGGCCGACGGTCGTGTTCGCCTACACGATCAAGGGCTGGCGGCTGCCGTTCGCTGGTGACAGCCTCAATCATGCGGCGCTGCTGGGGGCGGAGCAGGTGGAGGCACTGAGCGGTCCGTTGGGGGCCGATCCGGCTGATCCCTGGGCGGCGTTCCCGCCAGGTTCCCCGGAGGCGCGCCTGTGCGCTCGGCGTCGGGCCGAGCTGGGATACGGTTCCCCTCCGATCCAGATCGCCCCGGCAGTGGCACCGACGATCACGCCGCCCGACGTCCGGATCGGAACGGTGACGAGCACGCAACAGGCGTTCGGCGACACGATGGCGGCGCTCGCGCGCGATCCACAGGTTGGGCAACGGCTGGTGACTTCCGCACCGGATGTTGCGGTCTCGACCAACCTCGGCGGATGGATCAATCGCGCCGGGGTCTTCGCCGCCGAAACCGGCCCCGACCGGGGGGACGTCAAACGGCCCCTGGCGTGGACGCTGGGCCCGACCGGTCGCCACATCGAACTCGGGATCAGCGAGATGAACCTGTTCATGTGGCTGAGCCAGTTCGGCCTTGCAGGCGAGCTGTTCGGCGAGCGGCTGGCCCCGATCGGCGCGGTGTATGACTCGTTTGTCGCGCGCGGTCTCGATGCGCTCATCTACGCCCTCTACGTCAACGCCCGTTTCATCGTGGTCGGAACGCCGGCCGGCATCACCCTCGCGCCGGAGGGCGGTGCGCACCAGTCCACGATCACGCCATCGCTCGGAATCGAGCTACCGGGGCTCCGCTCGTACGAACCGGTGTTTGGGCGCGAGGTCACCTGGACGATGCTGGAGGGGATCCGCGGCTGCCTCGACCCAACCGATGGGTTCGCGACCTACCTGCGGCTCGGCACTCGGCCGATCGACCAGTCGCTGGCCGCCACGGTTGAGGCGCGCCTTGGGCTCGACGGCTGGCGCGATGCCGTGATTGCCGGCGGCTATCGGTTGCTCGAGGCGTCCGATGCGCCTGAACCCCTGCCGCCGGGCAGCCCGGTCGTCCAGGTCGTCGCGGTGGGATCCATCGTCCCGGAAGCCGTCGCCGCGGTCCGGACGCTCCATCGCGAGGAGATCGCCGCGAATCTGATCGTGGTCACGTCGGCGGAGCGGCTGGCGGCCGGGCAGCACGCGGGTCGCCTGGATGCCCTGCGCCATGGCCGCAAGGACCGGGTCGGGCACCTCGGGACGCTGATCCCGCCCGGCGAACGGAGGGCACCGATCGTCACCGTCGCCGATGCCGCCTCGCACAGCCTGAGTTTTGTCGGCGGGGCGTTCGGGGCTCCCGTCGTGCCGCTCGGGATGGACAGCTTCGGCCAGTCCGGGACCATCCCGGATCTCTATCGATACGCCGGGATCGACGCCGATCACATCGTCGAGGCGGCGATCCTGGCACTCGAATTGGAGGCCTCTTGATGCCCGACGAGCCCGCCCTTGCCGCCGCCCTGACCGAGACCCAACAGGCATTCCTGCGCGAGCGACCGCATGCGATCGTCGCCACGATCATGCCCGACGGGCGGCCCCAGCTGACGCCGAACTGGTACTTCTGGGACGGCGAGCGATTCTGGGTGAGCACGCTCGACTGGACGGTCAAG
>JANNQZ010000335.1:0-4126 GCA_031401015.1 Chloroflexota bacterium
CTGGCGCTCGGCGTTGGCGGCCTGTTCGGTACCGGCCTCGGGGCAAGCCGCGTCTTCGTCCCGAATGCCTTCAACGACTTCATCTTCGCCGAGATCGGCCAGGAGTTCGGGCTGCTCGGCTCGGTCGTGATCATCGGGCTCTTCCTCATCCTGGCGTACTCTGGCGTCCGGGTCGCCCTCGCCGCCCCGGATACCTTTGGCGCACTTCTCGCGGCGGGGATCACGGCCTGGCTGTGCCTGCAGGCGTTCATCAACATCGGCGTGGTGGTGGCGTTGCTGCCGATCACCGGGATCACGTTGCCATTTATCAGCGCGGGTGGCTCATCGCTCATCGTCAGCTTTGCCGCGATCGGGATCCTGCTGTCGATATCACGCGAGACCGTGGAGAATGGGACATGGAATGACGATGCGACTGCTGATCGCGGGCGGCGGGACGGGCGGACACATCTACCCGGCACTGGCCGTCGCGCGATCCCTGCGCGCTCGGCCTGACCCGCCGCAGCTCCGCTGGCTGGGCGGCCACCGAGGCCTCGAAGCAGGGCTCGTGCCGGCCGTCGGTATTCCGCTGACTCGCCTTGCGGCCCGCTCCCTGCGGACCGCAGCCGCGGACGTCCATGCCGTGCTGGATCCGCTCCGCCTCGCGCTGTCTGTCCCGCAGGCGGTGGCGATCCTGGTCCAGGAGCGTCCCGCAGCAATCTTCACGACCGGCGGGTTCGTCACGGTCCCGGTCATGCTTGCGGCCGCAGCCCTGCGGATCCCGGTCGTGTTGTGGGACGGGAACGTGATCCCTGGCCGGGCGGTCAGGGCGACCGCTCGTCTCGCGACCAGCATCGCGGTCTCGTTCGAGGCGACCTGTCGGGCGCTCGCGCCGGTCGCCGCCGGTCGGCCGTGCCGGGTGACGGGGACTCCGATTCGAGATCTGTCCGAGCTCGATCGGGAGGCCGCCCGGCGCCGACTCGAGATCGGTCCGGGCGAACGCGTCCTGCTGATCTTTGGCGGTTCACAGGCGGTCCGCCGGTTCAACCTCGCGGTTGCCGAAGCGCTGCCCCGGCTGGTCGAACGGGTCACCGTCATCCACGTGACGGGAGAGGACGGCTATCCTGCGGCCCTGGTCGGCCGGGAGGCGCTGCCCGAGGCGCTCCGGTCGCGCTACCGCCCATTCCCGTTCCTGCGCGAGGAGATGCTGGCCGCGCTCGCAGTCGCGGACCTGGTGGTCGGCCGCGCGGGATCGTCGACCCTGGCCGAGGTGACGGCCTTGGGCCTGCCAATGGTCGTCGTGCCGTACCCCCACGCCGCCGGTCACCAGCGCGCCAATGCGGCCAGCCTGGTCGAGGCCGGTGCGGCCCGACTCATCGATGACGAGGCATTCAACGAGAGCGCGCTGCTGGATGCGGCCCGGCTGCTTGACGATCCGGCGGCGCATGTGCGCATGTCCGCCGCGGCCCGCTCGCTGGGCCGGCCAGGTGCGGCCGCGGCCGTCGCGGAGATGGTCCTGGCCGCGGCCGCCCGCCGCCCGCCGCCGGACCCCGAGCACATCGAACGCCTGGCTCGCGGTTCGGACCGGTGACCGTGGTGTTCGATCCGATCGCCACGGGAACCGAGATCCAGCGTCGGATCGGGGTCAAGACCTCGCGTGATGAACCGCTGGCGCGGTTCACGACGATGCGGGTTGGTGGACCGGCGGACCTGTTCGCCACTGCGCACAACGCGTTCGAGTTGCGTGCCCTCGTCCGGTTTGCGCGAACCCGCGGGCTGCCTCACCTGATCCTGGGTCGCGGCAGCAACGTGGTGATCGCCGATGCCGGGGTTCGCGGCCTCGTCATCCAGGTCCGGGCGGAGGGTTCCCGCGTCGACGGCCAGCGCTACATCGCCGAATCCGGGGTGCAGATGGCCCGCGCGGCAACGGAGGCGCAGCGGGCCGGGTTGACCGGGCTCGAGTTCGGGCTGGCCATCCCCGGGACCGTCGGCGGGGCCGTCTGGGCCAATGCCGGGGCGCATGACTGCGACGTCGCTGCGGTCCTGGAGTCGGCGCGAGTCCTGGCGGCCGATGGGGCCGAGGCGGTGCTCCCGACCGCAGATCTCGCGCTGGCCTACCGGGACAGCCGGTTCAAGCACGGCGCTCCCGGCGCATCTGCCGAGCTCATCGTGGAGGCCACGTTCGGGCTTTCGGCGGCCGACCCGGAGGTGATCAAGACGCGGCTCGACGAGATCCGGCGCTGGCGCCAGGCCCACCAGCCGATCGGGCTGCCGTCGGCGGGGAGTGTCTTTCGCAACCCGTCCGGCGAATCAGCAGGGCGACTGATCGATTCGGCCGGTCTCAAGGGGCTCCGGATCGGTGGCGCCGTCGTCTCCGAGAAACACGCCAACTTCATTGTCAACGATCAGAAAGGGACGGCGGCGGACGTGCGCCGGCTCGCGGAGCGGGTCCAGGCGGAGGTTTGGGCCCGCCACGGCGTCGCGCTCGATTTCGAGATCGAGTTTGTCGGGGATTGGGCGGGATGGCCGACCACGTGACCCCACGGCCGCCAGTGGTCGTGCTATTCGGTGGGCCTTCAGCCGAGCATGATGTGTCGATCGTTTCGGGGACGGCCATTGCGGATGCGCTCGGGTCCGTCGGCCACCCGGTCGAGCAGGTCCTGATCGATCTCGACGGCGGGTGGTGGTGGCTCCCGTCCGACCACCGCCGCGGGGAACGCTCGCCGGCCGACTATGACAACCCGCGGGCCATGGGCGCCGCTGGTCCGCTGCCGGTCGGTGCGGCGCTGGACAGGCTCGCGGCCGCCCGGCCGGCCCCGGCTGTCGCCATTGCGCTGCATGGACCGTTTGGCGAGGACGGGACGGTGCAGGCGCTGCTCGAGGCCGCGGGTCTCGCCTACACCGGGTCCGGCGTCGCGGCGTCGGCCATTGGCATGGACAAGACCCTGTTCAAGCGGCTCTGCCGTGGGCTCGGCCTGCCCCTCGTCGACTGGCGCGAGATCCGGGCAGCGCGCTGGGCTGAGGATCCGGTAGGTGTCCGGCTGGAGCTTGGCGCGTTCGCCTCGGGTGCCGCCGATCCGCGCCTGATGGTCAAGCCGGCGCGCCTGGGCAGTTCGGTCGGGATGACCCTCGTCCACGACTCGTCCGAGATCGACGGCGCGCTGGAGGCCGCGTTTCGGCACGACTCGCTGGTCCTCGCGGAGACCTACGTGGCCGGCGCACGGGACCTGGAGGTCTCGGTCATCGGCAATGATCCTGCCCGGTTGGAGCTGTTTGGCCCGGGCGAGATCGTGTCGGGTCACGAGTTTTACGACTATGCCGCCAAGTACACCGTCGGCGTATCCCGGACCACGCTCAAGGCGGACATCACGGACCGCCAGCGCTCCACGGTCCTGAAGATCGCCCGCGACGCCTATCGAGCGGTTGGCGCGGAGGGGTTCGCCCGGGTCGACTTCCTGCTCGCGGGAGCGTCGCTTTACTTATCGGAGATCAACACGATCCCGGGGTTCACCCCGATCAGCCTGTTCCCCGCCCTAGCCGCGCAAGACGGGCGCACGTTCGCGGACGTCTGCAGCCGGATCGTCGGGCTCGCCCTGGAGCGTCACGAAGCGCGGGTCGGCGGGCGTCTGGCGTCCAGGGACCTGCCCCGATGATCGAGCGATCGGCCGTCCGGGCGGCCTGGCTGGTCCCGGCGTGACCGGTGGTCCAGGTCCGCGACGGATCCGGCCGCCCGCTCCGACCCGGCGGACCAGGCCGACCCGGCGTGCCTCGTCCGGGCTGTCGATCGCCCGCGCCGGGGCCGCGCTGGCCATCCTGGCGTCAGCCGGGGCGATCTACGGCGTCGGCGCGTCGTCCGCGTTCGACTATGCGCGCCTGCAGATCGACGGCGCCGTCTACACCGATCTCGCGGTGGCCGAGGAAGCGGTCGCGGGCGCGCGCGGGGAAAACCTCTTTCGGCTGTCAACGGGCCCACTGAAGGCGGAGCTCGAAGCGCTCCCGACCGTGCAGGAGGCCACGATCGCGGTGCTGTTGCCGGGCACGCTGGTGGTGACCCTGCGGGAACGGGTGCCGGTCGTCATCTGGCGGGTGGGCAGTCGGGACTACCTGGCGGATAGCGGGGGGGGGTTGTTCGGGCGGATCGATGGCGATG
>JANNQZ010000336.1:0-4129 GCA_031401015.1 Chloroflexota bacterium
GTCCGATGTTCGTCGGGTCGCAGACCGCGCCGCCCCCAGCCTCCCGGAAGGCGACGAGCTCGGCTACCGCGACATCCTCGTCGTCGATGATCCAGCCGTAGTCGGCCGAAGCCTCGCCATGCATTCGGAAGGCGTCGATCAGGATGTGATCATGGCTCAGGGTGACCCCGAGGGTGTCGGGCGCGATCGGACCCCGGACGGTCATGATCTGCCCAGGCGACGTCACACCCACACCTCTGGAACTCCTTGGCCGATACTCTAGCCTCCAACCGGCGCTGCGGAGGAGGGGATGGCAAACAGGTGCGGTTTCCTGGCGCATCGGATCGCGAACGAGGCGCTGGCAGGATGGATCGAGGACGCGGCGGTGCTGGTGGCCGACGGCCGCATTGAAGCGGTCGTTGCGCGCGCGGCGCTGCCTTCCGACATCACGACCACCCACGAGCTGCATGACCTGGGCAACGTCTCGCTCCTCCCCGGGTTCGTTGAGACGCACATCCACATGCACTTTCCCTCGCCGCTCGATTATCGCGAGATCGCCCGGCCCGAACCGGTCGAGCGGATGCTCATCCGGGCCGCCGCCAACATGCGCCGCCTCCTGCTGTCCGGCGCGACGACGGCCCGCGACACCGGCAGCCGAGACGAGGTCGCGCTCGCCATCCGTTCGGCGACCCGGGACGGTCTGGCCGTCGGGCCTCGGCTGCTGATCGCCGGGGCGCCGATCACCACGACCGCCGGCCACTACTGGTTCCTGGGCGCCGAGGCCGATACGACCGAAGAAGTGGTGCATCGGGTTCGCGACCGCCGCACGATCGATGTCGACTGCATCAAGATCATGGCTTCGGGCGGCGGCTACACGCCGGGCTCCAACCCCCGCTCACAGCAGTTCGGGCTCGAGACGATGCGTGCGGCCGTGGCCGAAGCCCATCGGCTGGGGCTCCCGGTGCTGGCCCACTCGCTGACCGCGCAGAGCAACCGGATCTGTGCCGAGGCCGGCGTCGACACGATCATTCACGGCGGCGTCTGGTGGACCGAGTACCAGGTGCGGGACACCGCCTACGCCTACGATCCTGCCGTCGCGGACCTCATCGCGGCGCGCGGAATCTGGGTCGATCCGACGATCGGCGAGGTCCAGCTCCACGACGAGCACCACGCCGCGGGGCTCCCCGACAAGACGGAGTTCACCCACTGGGCCCTCCCCGATGTTCCGAGCGCCCTTGAACCGCGCCTCGCCTTCATGCGCGACATGGCGGCCCGTGGGGTCAGGTTCATCGGCGGCATGGGGATGGGGATGCCGATCGTGACCTTCGATTCGGTCGCCTGCAGTGCCCAGGTCTACGCACGTTTGCTCGGCTTCGAACCGTGGCCCGCGATCCGGACGATCACCTCCGACGCTGCCGAGGCGCTGGGCCTGGGAGGCACCACTGGCATGATTCGCCCGCGGCTGGCGGCTGATCTCGTGGCGGTGGACGGCGACCCGATCGAGGACCTCGCGGCGCTTCGGCGTGTCCGCGATGTGATCCAGGCCGGTCGCGTCGTCCTGCGCGACGGCGTGCCGCTGGTCTAAGTCGGGTCAGCCGGCGCCCGCTCCGCCGTCCAGCGCCCTCGGATCCTGCCAGAGCCTCGTGGTCCTGCGAGAAATCGACAAGAACGTGTCGAATCTGTACGCGGACCACCTTCATTCGTGCGGAACGCGATACAGGAGGTATCGGGTGGGTCAACGCCTCGATGCGCCGGCGCCTGGCACGGCGAGGGAACCAAGCCGCGGGCCACGTACGGTGCTCGTCACCCGACCACCGGCATTCCCGCCCCCGCGCCTGGTGCGCCCGCCCCCGCGCCTCATGCGCCCGCCCCCGCGCCTCATGCGCCCCCCGCGGGGGCGCCCCGCCCCCGGGCCGGTCAGCCGCTCGATCGTTGTGCGCCGATGTTGAGCCGAACGTAGTCGATGACAGGTGTGGGCATCCGACCGGCGACGGCCGCAACGAACGCGTCGCGTTCACTGACCGGGAGCCGGTCGAGGTGCGCGCCCAGCACGACGGTCCGCAGGTACGTCTCAAGCGGCTCGCCCGGCGCGAGCGCAGTTGGCTCGTCAGTCAGCCAGCACTCGACCTCCGTGAAGCCGGCCGCTTCAAGGCGCCGAACCGTGTTCTGTGGCGTCTCAAAGTGGATAGGGCCTAACCACCCATCGCCCAGCGACGCCAGCACCCGCTGGATCGAGGCGATGTTGCCCACTCCGCCACATTGCGCCGCCAGCCAGCCGCCGGGACGGAGGACAGCGCCGAGGTTCCAGAAGAGCGCGTCGTGATCGGGAACCCAGTGGAACGTCGCGGTCGAGAGGATCGCATCGACCGGCTCCGACAGCGGTAGCGGCCGGCCCAGGTCGGCGACGACATACTCGACATGACCCCCGAAGGACGCCAGCCGCTCGCGCGCAGCCTCGATCATCGCAACCGAAGCATCGAGCGCGATCACCCGGCCCCGTGGCAACCGTGCGGCCAACAACTCCGTGACCCGGCCGCTGCCGCAGCCCGCATCCAGCACCGTTTCGTCGCCGGCCAGTGGAAGTCGATCCAGGACCGCCGCGCCCCAGCGCGTCATCGGATCGGCGACCCGGTCGTAGGTTCGGGCGTCCCAGTCGCGAGGCACCGTGACAGTCTCGCAGGCCGCGGGGACGAACGGCAATGGAGGGGTAGACTCTGGAGCGTGCCCGGACCCGTGGCGCTCATCGGCGCCGGCGAATTCCTCCCGATGATGGCGGAGTTCGACGCCGGCCTGCTCGCCGCGATCGGTCGACAGCGACCGCGAGTGGCGATCCTCCCGACAGCCTCCTGGGCGGATGGCGAAGTCGCCTTCCAGCGGACCGTGACCATGGGCATTGCCCACTTTGGCGCGCTCGGTGCAGAGGTGGAGCCAGTGCTGGTCCGAAGTCGATCCGACGCTGACGACGCGGCTGCGGCCCAGGCCCTCGAGGAGGCGGACCTGATCTACCTCTCCGGCGGCAAACCGGGCTACCTGATCCAGACGATCGAGGGAACTGCGGCGGGACGGGCGATTGCCGCGGCACATGGTCGGGGTGCCGTCGTGGCCGGCTGTGGCGCCGGTGCGATGGTCCTCGCGAGTCGTACGTACGATCGCCAGATCGGTCGGCTGCCGTGGCCGCTGCGCTGGCGTTCAGGGCTCGGCGTGGTGCCAGGGGTCACGGTGTTGCCGGCCTACGACAGCCGGCCCGAACCGGTCAGCGCCCTGATGGTGATGCAGGCTCCGCGCAGCACGATGGTGCTGGGGATCGACGAAGGCACGGCGGCCGTTGGCCGAGACGGGGTCTGGCAGGTCCACGGCCGGTCGCGGGTGACCGTCTGGCGGGGCCGTAGGCGCGATCGCTACCGGGCGGGCGAGATCTTCCGGCTGGACACCGGAGAGCTTGATCGCCTCGATCAGCCGGCGCCGCTCATCCGGGCTTGACCGTTCGAAAGCAATCCGAGCAATAGACCGGCCGGTCCATTCGCGGCTTGAACGGAACCTGCGCCTGGTTGCCGCAGGACGAGCAGAGAACCGCAAAGTACTCACGCCGAACCCGATCGTCGCTTCGCTCGTAGCCACGCGGCCCGCCGATATCGCGTGCGTCGTATCCACCACCATCCCGGGTCGCACGGCGGCTCGCTCGGCAGGCGGTGCAGCGCTTTGGGTCGCTGACGAACCCCTTCTGGAGGTAGAACTCCTGGTCCGCGGCCGAGTGGGTGAACTCCATCCCGCAATCCACGCAGACGAGGGTACGATCGACGTACGTCACGATATGTCTCCTCCGAGGGCGCGATGACTTCAGCGGGTGGCCGGAACGAGGCACCCGCGTCGTGGTCGAGGCAGATCCGGAGGATACAACGCGTCGCCGATCCTGGCCCCAAGCACTGAAACAACCCGGTCACATTGACACCGTACCTGTCACAATGCCCCCCGATAGTCTGGTCAGCGAGCGGGGAGTCATGGGGGCGCCTCGCTCGCTTCACATAGCGCCTACGGCACCGGGCGGGCGTGGACACCGGGCTGGGATGATCTGACCGAAACAGCCAGGGAGGCGGGGCACACGACCGCATGCTGAGGCTCATCCACACCGCCGATGCCCACCTCGGCGCTC
>JANNQZ010000337.1:0-1627 GCA_031401015.1 Chloroflexota bacterium
AGCTGGCGGGTCCGTTGTCGGATGAGTTCCGGCGTGCACTCGCAGAGGTCCGGGTGGGCAAGCAGCGCCGCGAAGCCCTGCGCGACATCGTCTCCCGGACGGAGGTCGGGCCACTGACCAACTTCATCGGCGCGATCATCCAGGCCGAGCAGTTGGGCGTATCGATCTCCAAGGTGCTCCAGGTCCAATCCGAGCAGCTCCGGATCGAGCGCCGCCAGCGCGCCGAGGAACAGGCCGCCAAGGCGCCGATCAAGATGCTCTTCCCGCTGGTTGGGTGCATCTTCCCGTCGCTGTTCATCGTCATCCTGGGCCCGGCGCTGATCCTCATCGCGCTCAACCTGTAGCCCGGGTGCGCGGGACCGCGGCCTCGTGACCGCTCGGCCGCACCTGTCGGCTCGCAACGTGACTCGCGACACCGTCCTCGCCTCAAACCTGGAGGAGGCCGCGGGGCTGTGGGGCCGGTTCATGGGCCTGATGGGCCGATCGTCACTCGATCGTGGCGGGGGTCTGTGGCTGCCCGGCACGAATGGAATCCACATGATGTTCATGCGCTTCCCGATCGATGCCGTGTTCCTGGGTCCGGCGTTGCCCGCCGAGACCGATGCCGGGGTGCATCTGGTGCTGTCCACGCACGAGAGGTTGCGGACCTGGGTCGGCCTGGTGCCGCTGGTGCGCGGCGCCTACGGGGTGCTGGAGCTGCCGGTCGGCACGATCCGGGGAAGCGCGACGGCCGTTGGCGACCGGATCGTGCTGGAGCGACCGTCCGGCTAGGAGCTGGGGGTTCAGCGCAGCCATGCCCGCCCGATATGTGGCGGTTAAGGGCGGCCCGGCATCATGGCAGCGTGACGATCTTCCGAGGCCTTTCCGGCGCCGCCTCGATGGCCCTGGACCTGGCGTTTCCGGCCGTTTGCGCCGGCTGCGGGCGGGAGGGCGAACCGCTGTGCCCGGCGTGCGAACCCGCCCTTGATGCGCGGCTGGCGCTCCCCGCCGGGACGCCCATCGGACTTCCGGCTGACCTGCCGGCGCCGTTACTCCAGCTGGAATGGTGCGCGCCGTTCAACGGCCCGGTACGAGCGGCATTGCACGCGTTGAAGTACTCCGGCGAGCGAAGGCTGGCGCAGCCCCTCGGACGGGCGGTGGCTCGACGGTGGGCACGGGTCGGCCAGGGGGCTGCGGTCATCGTCCCGGTCCCGGTGCACGCCGACCGCGAGCGACAGCGGGGCTACGACCAGGCAGCCCTCATCGCGCAGGTGACGGCACGGGAACTCGGACTACCGTTCGTTCGAGCTCTCCAGCGGGTTCGATCGACCACGGCGCAGTTTGAGCTCGGTCGCGAGCAGCGGCAGGCCAATGTCAGCGGCGCGTTTGGGGTGCTCGATCAGTCCGGTCTGCGCGGCCGGTCAGCGGACGCCCCGTCTGCCGTGGCCGGGCGCTGGATCCTGCTCATCGACGATGTCGTGACGACCGGCGCGACCCTGGCCGCGTGCGGGCTCGCCCTGGAGGCCGCCGGCGCCCTCGGCGTCTCGGCGATGACGGTTGCCAGGGAACGCTGACCTGACCCTCTGCCCAACGTGCCATGTCTATACTCGGGCCATCGAGGGCCGACCAACAGGGAGGTGCCACGTGA
>JANNQZ010000338.1:0-8535 GCA_031401015.1 Chloroflexota bacterium
GGCTGGATGCACAACCGGGCGCGGATGATCGCCGCATCGTTCCTCACCAAGCATCTCGGTGTCGACTGGCGTGTTGGTGAGCAGTTCTTCATGGAGCACCTCATCGACGGCGATCCGGCCAGCAACAACGGCGGCTGGCAATGGGCGGCATCGACGGGGACGGACGCACAACCGTGGTTCCGGATCTTCAACCCGACGCTCCAGGCGATCCGCCATGATCCCGACGGCGCGTATGTGCGTCGGTGGGTCCCCGAGCTGGCCGGACTGTCGGGCGAGGTGATCCACGCACCGCCCTCCGGGACCTACCTCGCGCCGATCGTCGACCACCGTGAGGCCCGCGCGCGGGCGATCACCGCCTACCGCGACGCATCCCGCACTCGCTAACCACGATCCTGGCCAGGCCCGGCTCGCGTTTCGAAGGTTTGTTCGCCCTTTGCGGAGGTGCGGCAGGATCTCGTCGGCCGTGTTCGTCCACGTGAACGGGTGGCAGTCCTCGTTTCAGCCGTCGATAGAGGTATTCGGATCGCCGCGACGAGTTGGGGACGCTGGCCTACGAGCCTGGTTCCCACGCGAAATCCGGGCGGCGCAGCGTCCGCCAGCCGACCCTCAGGCCCGGTCGGCGACGACTACGGGAATCGCGACGGTGGATCGGAGGGAGTCCAGTGCCATCCCGCGGATCCGCTCGGCGAGCCGGGGCTTCGCGGAGTCGGACGGAAGGACCACGATCGCACCACCGAAGCGCCGCACCGCATCCGCCAGGCCGTCGGCTCCGGCCTTCGTGGGATACCACGCACCCGCCTCGACGCCGGAGGAGCGTGCGGCGTCGAGGAAGTCGGCGAGGCTATTGCGGCCCTCGAACCGGGCCGTATCCGCATCGAATAGTCGCTCCGGTGACGGGCGGCCGGCGTCGTCGCCGCGGAGGTCCGAATACGGGCTGGTGAACCCCTCGGCGCTCCGATCGACGAACACGACGGAGCGCTTATCGCGGCGCGCGATGGCGAGGGCCGCGACGACCGCGTCGCGATCCGCGCCGCGTCCGACGGGCACGATGATCGCACCGTCGCCCGCGTCGGCTGGCAGTGACGGGGCACTTCCAGCGGAATCGATGGTTGCCGCGATCGTTCTGGCGGCCTCCGACAACGGTCGCGGCCTGCGGGGCGCTGGCGGAGCGCCGAGCGGACCAAGTGCATCGACGAGCAGGGCGACGACATCCGGATCATCCGAGACGAACCCGACGAACCGCTTGCCCGGCGTGGCCGCACCGCCAACCCCGAAGCTGGCCGGATCGCCGAGTTCGTACGACACGAAGGCCAGTGGCTCGGGCCGGTCAGAGACGAGAAACCACTGAGCGTCCAGCCGGCTGGTGTCCCGGCGCGCTTCCCGGTAGTCGAGGTCGGCAAGTCGTGGGTCGGCGGGTCGCGGCCCGATCGCCCAGACGGTCAGCTCTGTGTCGGCCGCGCGGAGATCGACGTAGCGGTCCGCCTCGGCAAGCAGCTTGTCGGCCTTCTGGAACCCGACGAGCAGGTGACCGCCGCGCGCCGCCCGCTCGATCTCGCGGGTCGTCCTGAGCATTGCCCGCGGGTCGAAGGTGAAGCTCGTCGCGTCCGGAGCGCGCCCCAGCGCCTCCGCGAGGCGCCGCCCGATCTCGAAGATCCCGGCATCGCCGGAATTCGCGGGATAGGTCCAGTCCATTGCGGCCATTCGGCTCCAACCTCGTCTACGGAGCGGCGCCGAGTCCGGTCGGAGCCAGTCACTGCGAGCCTACATCAGACGACCAGCCGCAGAGCCCAAGACGAGGCTCGCAGTCGCGCCAAGTTCGACGGCATCCCTACCGTGGTCTGAGAAGGCCCACCTTGTTTTCCCGGCCGTTGCCGTGCACCCTTTGTAGATGGTGAACGAATAGTACGATCGAACCATGTGGTCAGTCAAGCGCGGATAGTGTGCAGTATCATGGACAACCACTGTACAGCGAGGGGTAGGGACCTCAGGGCCGCAGCGCCGCCGTCAGGTCTTCGGCGGCCCGTCCTCCGCCCGGTGGACGGCCCGCTCCGCCAGGACCCGCGCCGTCCCGCGGAAGATCAGACCGTGCACCGGGTAGAGCGCGTACCAATAGGCCAGGCCAGGCAGCCCCTTTGGCTCGAAGAACGCCGTCTGGACGAGACGGCTGCCGCCCTCGGTCGCTGTGACCTCGTATTGGAGCCACGCCCGGCCGGGGACCTTCATCTCCGCCCGCAGGCGGAGCAGGGTCGGCCGCCGGACCTCCTCCACCCGCCAGAAGTCGAGTGCGTCGCCGACCCGGAGATGGTCGGGGTCGCGGCGTCCGAGGCGCATCCCGACGCCGCCGACCAGGCGATCCACGAGTCCCCTGATTCTCCAGAGGACGTTCGCATACGGCCAGCCCGCGGCGCCGCCGAGACGCTCGACCTCGGCGAACACCCGCTCCGGCGGCGCGGCGACGAGCCGACTCCGGCGCTCGACGATCATCCCCTCGCGGGAGGTGACCGAGGAGAGGCTCGCCCGATCAGACCCGGCCAGCGCGTCGAACCACGTGGACTCGACGTCGTGGTTGTCGATTCGATCGATCGCCCGCCCGAGCGCCTCGACGTAGGAAAGCGGGTGGAGGCCGAAGGCGGCCGCCGGGCCGGAATCCCGGACGACAACCTCGTTGCGAAGGCCCTCGATGAGCGGCCGGGCGATCCCTGCCGGCACCGGCGAGATCAGATTCACCCAGTACGACGAGAGACGTGGCGTGAGCACCGGGACCGGGATCATGAGCCGACGGAGGCCGCGGAGGCGGGCGTACGTCCGCATCATGTCGCCATACGAGAGGATGTCGGGGCCGCCGACCTCGACGACGCCCGTCACCTCCGGGTGGTCGAGCGCGCCGACGAGGTAGTCAAGCACGTCGGCGATCCCGATCGGCTGGCAACGGGTCCCCACCCATCGAGGCGTGATCATGATCGGCAGGCGCTCGGTCAGGTGGCGCAGGATCTCGAACGACGCGCTGCCGGATCCGATGATCACCGCCGCCCGGAACTCGGTCACCGGCACGCCATGTGCGGCGAGCTGGGCGCCGGTCTCATGGCGGCTCGCCAGGTGGTGGGAGAGGTCGGCGGAATCGTCGCCCAGGCCGCCGAGATAGACGATCCGCGACACGCCGGCACGCCTCGCTGCCTGGCCGAAGTTGCGGGCTGCCTGCAGGTCCCGCTCGGCGAATCCCCGTTCACCCGCCCCCATCGAGTGCGCCAGGTAGTAGGCGACCTCGACCCGTTCGAGCGCCAATGGCAGCGTCGATGGGTCGAGGAGGTCGGCGACGACGACCGTCGCCTGCGGGAACCGGGCGGCGATGGGCCGCGCGTCGCGACTCATCAGGACGAGGTCGTGCCCCCGCGCCTGGAGCAGCGGCACGAGGCGACCGCCGATGTAGCCGCTTGCGCCGACGACGAGGATCAGCACGCCCGTTCCCGTAGCGCTTCGATCAGGTCGCCGAGCCCGCGCGGATCCGCGACCCACCCGTCCGCACCGAGATCCAGCGCCACCCGCTCGTCCGGGATCGCGTTCCCGCCGACCAGGCGCGGAACCGACGGTCGCTCCCGACGCGCGGCGGCCAGGAGGCGTCGTGCCGCCGGACGACGGTCGTTGTCGACGACGCTCACGACGACCGCCGCCAGAGATCCCGCATCGCCCATGGCCGCGACGACGGACGCTGTCGGCGTGTCCGGGCCCAGGTTGAGGACCCCGTATCCGGCGTCGGCAAGGATGTCGGCGAGCATCGCGACCCCGAGTCCGTGACGCTCACCGGGCGGCATCGCGACGATGACGACGCCCTTCTTGCGGCCCGGGTGCACGAACCGGTGGCCTAAACGTCCGATCAGCGTCGTGGCCACACTGCTCGCGAGATGCTCCTGGTCGATGGACACGCGACCCGATCGCCACGACGCCCCGATGGCGTGCAGCGACGGCGCGAGGAGGCGGACATAGATCTCGCCCGGCTCGAAGCCAGAGGCCATGGCAGCCTCGATGAGCTGCCAGCTACCCGGGACGTCACCGCCGAGCATCCGCGCCTGGAGTCGCTCCCGCCAGATCGATACTCGCGGATGGCTACCCGCGCGGCGGCAGCGACCCCTGTCGCGCGTTGTCGGCGCCCGCTCGAGATCGGCAGGATCGACCGACCATGTGCCGCCGATCTTGCGGGCGGGCAGGATCCCCAGCCGGACGCGACGGTAGATCGTCATGTAGTGGACCCCGAGGAGATCGGCCGCCTGATGCAGGCTGAGATGGCCGGAAGCGTCCGACGGTATCAACCCGCCAGTGTCCCCCCGAACACCTGCCAGGCGAGCGCCGACTTCGCGACCAGGCTGAGCATGAAGTAGGCCTTCTCGCCGAACACGTACGACTTCCACCGCCCGACCCGTCGGTACTGGAGCCACATGTTCAGCGCGAAGATGTTGAAGAAGACGAAGAGCGAGACGAAGATCGCGTAGACGAAGGCGGGCGGCTCTGCGGTACTACCGGGCGACCAAAGGTAGACGCCCACGGCCAGCCAGGGCGCGATGCCCACGATGCACCCGAGCCAGAACGGCCACAGTGAACCGCCCGGTCGCTCGTATCGCTCCTGGACTGCTCCGAACAGGATCATGGCCGCATTGGCCGCGAAGATGCCGATCAGCGCCGCGACATCGCTGATCCCGGTGAGCATCGCGATGAGCACGATCATCACCGACGATGAGAGCGAGTACTCCGTCCAGCGAAAGTAGTTGTGCTGCGCCGTCAGGCCGGAGGTGTAGCGCCCGAAGACGCCGGGCAGCACCACGAGCCAGTGGAAGACGGCCGACAGCAGGAGAAACAGGGCGACGCCCCACGCAACGGAGACTTCCAACAGGGTAGTCGGCGCAGCTGCCGGAGAGCCCGGCGGCCCCTCCATGAACGTCGCCGTCACTGGCAGCGCGAAGGCGGTGGCGAGCGCGAGGACGGCGACGGCCTGGACGGCATGGACGAGGCCAAGCCCGATGTTCCAGCGCCGCAGGGAGGCGGCCCGAGAACCAGGGAGGTCGACCATCTGCGCGGTCATGAGCTGGTCGGTGGCGATCACAAGATGGTCCTTCATGGTTTGTCGGGTCGGATTGACTCGATCGAGCGGATTATTTAGCACTAAAGCCATGTAGTCAAGCAGGGATCTTCGGCCGCTCGGTCGCGGCGGCCGCCCTCGGCCGGACCCCCGTGGCCAGCGCATCGCGCGATGTCTAACTTACTTGACACGATGTTGGTGATGCCTTACATTGCCAATGTCAATGATGTTTGACATTGGGAGATGCCGATGACATTCCTTGAGAAGAGCAACTGGGTCGTGCTCATCGTCGCGGTGCCGACGCTTCTCGTCTACGTGGCCCTGATCGTCCCGCCGGCGCTCAGCAAGCCGATCGCCGAGGTCTCCTGGGTCCAGCCGATGATCTTCACGATTGTCGGCTTCATCGTGGCGAACGTCCTGGGCAACGTTGTGGCCGCGGCCTCGAACCCGGCCGAGGCGGACAAGAACGACGAGCGCGACAGGGAGATTGACCACGTCGGTGAGCGGGTCGGCAACTGGCCGATCATCGCCGGCTCGATCGCCGCGCTCGTCCTGGCGATGACCAGGGCGGACCACTTCTGGATCGCCAACGCGATCTTCCTCGGGGGCATTGCGGGAGCCCTTCTCAGCTCCGTCACCAAGATCGCGGCCTATCACGGGTCGTTCCAGCGATGGTGAAGCCGACGCTCGTGACTAACTCGATCCGCTCCCTCAGGTTCGCCAACGGCGAGATGACGCAGGCGGAGCTGGCCGATCGAGTCAGGGTGACGCGCCAGACAATCATCGCCATCGAACAGGGCAAGTACTCGCCCACGCTCGAGATGGCCTTCCGGATCGCCCGTGCCTTCGGTGTTGGCCTGGATGACGCATTCCACTACCCAGACGTTGAGGAGAAGCCGTGACCTCCCCCACTACCCCTCACACCGATCGGGAGCACCCAATGTCCGAACCGTCGAAGAAGTCACCGTCTCTGCCGCCGCGCTGGTTCATCCGCTTGTTCTGGGCGGTCCAGCGAGCCGTCTATTCCATCACTGGCGGGCGGTTCGGCCTCCGGACGGCGACGGCCGACCGCTGGGGCATGATGCGTCTGCGGACGGTCGGGCGCCGCAGCGGCCAGGAGCGAACGGCCATCCTCGGCTACTTCGAGGACGGTACTGACCTGGTCACGATGGCCATGAACGGCTGGGCCGATCCCGAGCCCGCCTGGTGGCTCAATCTGCAGGCTCAGCCCGACATCACCGTCGATCTGCCCGGTGGGTCGCGCGCCGTCCACGCCCATGCAGCGGACAAGGACGAGCGCCCCCGCCTGTGGGCCAGGTGGGCCGCCTATGACAAGGGTCTCGACGGCTATGCCGCCCGCCGGTCACGAGAGACCGCGGTCGTCATCCTGTCGCCCCGACCCGAATAGGGGTCCTCTCCGGACCGTGAGGTGTGGATCCTGGCCCTGCGTCTGCCTTAGCCCGAGGGCGGGGCCGAAACGGACGAGTAGCGGTCTGGTGGACGAAACTGAACCCGCCGGTCCCACGCAGCAGATCGTGCTTCAGTCGCCGGTCGTGGTGGCGCCCGTCGCACCGCGTGAGGTCACACTGGCCGAGAGGACGATCCACACGTGGTGACGTTGTCAACCTTCGGGAGCGGTCGGCTTCCAGGGCCCCTCGATGACCGTCGCCTCCGTGTCGCCGGGCCAGCGCGGCATGGTGATGCACAGGAACTGGAGCGGGTCGACACCGGTGCAGCGATACTGGAATGCCGTCCCGACTGGAATGTCGATGGAAACGCCTGATTCCAGAACGGTTGTTTCTTCACCTGTGCCGTCTCGTCGCCAGATCTGCCCCTCGCCCGACAGAACATGCCAGAACTCGCTCACCGTGGCGTGGACCGTCGCCCGATTCACCTGACCTGGCGGGACGGTGGAGTGGATCATGTTGCCGGTCTCGCCGTCCATCAGGTACCGGATCTCGGCCCCGGCAGGGGAGCGGGCATCGGCGGTGGAGGGGAACGAGCGGGTCTGCATGGGGAACCTCCGTGTCCTTCCAGTCATGATCCCACAGGGACGCCTCGGTAGCGCTCGGCCTTCGGTGTCAATCCCGCACGCTGGGAGATGCATCGGCAGGTCCGCCGGCCGACCTGAAGTCAACACCGGTACGATGTCGCCCATTCGATGACGCCGGAGGTGACCCAATGACCGACCCGATCGAGGACCTGATCGGCGACTACCGCGGCTTCGTCGCGCAGCAGCGAGACCGCCTCGCCGCGCGCGGCATCGACATCGCGCCGTACGAGCTCAGCCACCTGGCGGTCCGCGTCCCCGAGTGGGACCAGTACGTCCACCTCAGGACCCTCCTCGAGCGGCACGCGGTCGCCAATCGCGAAAACGTCTGGAACGGTCGGCCGATCTCCTTGATCGTGCTCGCCGAGCCGCTCCGGGTCCTCGATGGCCAGGTCGTCCCGATGATCGAGCTCATCCCGCCCGTCCACCAGCGCGTCTACAAGATGGGGTTGGAGCACCTCGGCGTCGTGGTCGGCGACCATTTCGAGGCGTTCGTCGGAGCCCACAAGCCCGTTCTGACGGGACAGCAATTCCAGGGCCCGAACAGCACACCCGACCCCGTCTACACCTTGTTCGAGGACTTCACCCACGTAAAGTTCTATCGACTTTCACTTCGGGCATCCGTCGAGCTCGATGGTGGCCGGTTCAGGGACGGGTTCCACCACGTCGACGACTGGGTCCCGCAGCGGCTGGTCACGGCGACGGGCCCGAACCCGCTGCCGCGGTGACCGACCCGCCCTGATCGGCGATCCTGAGAGTGAGCCCGGACCGCGGCCGACATCCGCTGGACGACGGGCGAGTCTTCTGGCGCGGATGACCGCTGAAGCGAGACGGGCTGGGGTTCCCGTGCGTCGGATCCATCTCGTCGTCGCTATCGATCGGACGCTGCGGGTTCGCCAGGCAGATCAGCCTGGCTCGGCGACGAGCACGGCAGGGGGGATGGTCACCGTCACGCGCCGATACGTACCGCGTCGGCCCGCGATGTCCGCGCTGGCCTCGCGGCCCAACTCCGTGCCCTCCACGACCTCGATCCCGCCGTCCGCCCGCTCGAGTCGGATCGAGGGACGATCCCCCAGCAGGTAGCAGACCGGCACCTGGCAGTAGGTGAACGCCAGGCTGCCGGCCGGCAGCTCCCACGTCTCCTCCACGCCCCCAATGGCCAGGCAGGCGAAGCGGTACGGAGCGTCGAGGATCTCGTCCCGGTGCAGTAGCCGTGGTTCGAAGCGGAGGCGGCCGTCGCGCGCCTCGACGCCCAGCTCGCCGAACCGTAGGAGGATGTCCTCCTTCGCCTGGCCGGTCATCCCGGGCTGCTGGGCACCGCGGTGGCGAGGCGAGTGGGAATGCGGGTCCACGGGGAAGGCACCGAACACGTCTGGCGTCTTGCGTGAGCCGAGGCCCTCCCTGGCTTCGTCGTAGA
>JANNQZ010000339.1:0-3425 GCA_031401015.1 Chloroflexota bacterium
CCGATGATCCCGATTCGGGCGCCGGGCCGCACCCGGTCGCGCAGGACGAGAGCATCCGAGAAACGGCGCAGGTAAAGCACCCGGTCGCCGCCCGGGATCAGAAGCCTCCGGGCGCGGGCGCCGGTGGCGATCAGAAGACGGGCATACCGGATGCGGCGGCCGTCGGCCAGGATCACCTCGTGGGCTTCGCGGTCGATCCCGGTCGCTCGGACGCCGCCCAGGAAGTCGATCCGCGCTTTGGCAAGTTGAGCGATATCACAGATCGTCGCAGGCGCCGGCGTCTCCGCGGCGGTGATCGCCTTCTTCGAGAGCGGCGGCCGGTCATAGGGCGCCTCCGGCTCCTCGCCGATCAAGGCGATCGGACCGGCCCACCCGATCTCTCGCAGCGCCATCGCGGCGCGCGCACCACATTGGCCTGCACCCACAATGACCGTGGGCTCAGACATCGACAACGGCGGTCTCAGTCGATCCCGGTTATGTCGATCTCGATGTAGACGGAGCCGTCCTGAACCTTGACCGGATAGGTCTGGAGGTCGACGATCACCGGCGCCCCCATCGCTTTCCCTGTCCGGTAGTCGAACCGTCCGTTGTGCTTGGGGCACTCGATTATGTGGTCCATCACGACGCCCCCAGCGAGCTGTGTGTTCTCGTGAGTGCAACGGCCGTCGCTGGCAAAGTACGTGTCCTCCGGCGAACGGTAGACCGCGAATGCGCGACCATCATGCTCGAAGAGGATGACGTCCTCCAGCTCGACATCGCCGGCCGCGCAGGCCCGGATCCAGGTGCTCATCGACCTCGTTCCGCCGCTTCGCCGAGTCGTCCAGCCGATCCCGCCGGCATTTCCATGGCCGCCACTTCGCCGAGTGCGCCGCGCTGCGGGTGGGGCCGAGCGCTGGGCGGTAGTTGCTGCCACACGAAATACGTCGGGTCCACCAGCTGACGCAGGATCGTTGGGATGATCTCCCTGTACGCAGCCAGTAGCCCGCGGTAGGGGGCGGGAATGTCGTAGCCGATCTCCCCGCGCAGTTCTGGGAGCCTGTGATAGGGCACCATCGGGAACATGTGATGCTCCACGTGGTAGTTCATGTTCGAGTAGATGAACCGAAACACTCGGTTGAAATCGATGGTCCGGCTGTTCAGTCGGTGATCAAGGACGTCCTCGCCAAGGCCTGCATGCTGGGTAAGGCTGAACAGGATGGCGAGCCAACATCCGTACAGGCGCGGCAGCCCGACGTACATCGCTGGCAGGATCGACCCGGTGCCGATGCAGGCGGCCAGCGTGGCGCCGTACACGACGAGCGAGATCCGCGCGGTGCGCGCGACCTTGTAGCGCTCCGCCTCGGGTACATACGTGCGCTCGTCGGGCGTCAGCCGGCCGGACGCGTGAAGGAACAGGTGAAAGAAGGCCACCGGCACGTCAACGATCCCGAACAGGTTCAGCACGATCTTCGCCAACCGCGGCGGGCGCATCGCCTGGATCTCGGGGTCCATGCCCACGATCAACGTGTCGGTGTGGTGTCTGAAATGGCTCCAGCGCCAGATGGTCGGATCTCGCATCATCATGAACGACCCAATCTGGTAGACGACGTCGTTCAGCGAGCGGGTCTTGAACGCCGTGCCGTGCCCGCACTCGTGCCAACGCGAATCCGCCGCCGAGCCGTACAGGACGCCGTAGGCCAGGAAGAATGGGACCGCCAGCCAGCTCCCCCACAAGATGCCGCCGAGCGCCCCGAAGACAGCCATGCCGCCGAGCCAGATGGCCGTGTCGCGAATCGCCGGTTGATCGGCGCGCTTCGTGAGCTCCTTCATTCGCGCGCGCGGGACGTCGGAGCTGTACCACTCCGCGCCGGCCAGGCCCTTGTCGACCGCTAGCTCGGCCTCGGGGCCGACGAGGCTGTAGTCGCGACCGCTAGCGCGTCTGAACAGGAATGCCACACCCGAACCCTCCTGAGCTTCCCGCCCGGCTCACGACCATCAGCCGATGGGTACGCCGACCAGCCGCCGGCGCAGCGCCACCTGCGCAACGCTGGTCCCTCCGAAGCGTGCCACACAAGGTGAGCTTCAAGCAACCGCACCGCCAAGTTAGCGTACCCGAGGTGACCTCGGGCTTGCGCGCCTCGTCGTGCGGCACCGTCGTCACGGACGTATCTGGACGCCATCAGCGCGAATCTGTCGAACGAAGCAGCACCGCTGCACGCGCTACCCTGACGGTTGCACCCTTGCAGCAGGAGTCACACGGACGATGGTGGAGCACGCCCGGGCGGTGATCATCGGTGGCGGCGTCGGCGGGACGTCCATCGCCTATCACCTGGCAGAACGCGGCTGGACGGACATCATCCTGGTGGATCGCGCGGAGCTCACCTCCGGCTCGACCTTCCATTCCGCCGGCCTTGTTGGCCAGCTGCGCAGCTCCGTGACCCTCACGAAAATGATGATGTACGGCGCCGACCTGTACCGGCGCCTGAAGGCGGAGACTGGCGCGGATCCGTCGTGGCATGAGGTGGGATCGCTGCGGCTGGCGTCCAGCAAGGCCCGGATGGAGGAGCTCGAACGCCAGGCTGGCTGGGCCAAGACCTTCGGACTGCCGCTCGACCTGATCACCGCGAAGGAGGCGCAGGACCGGTTCCCGCTGATGTCCACCGACGAAGTTCTCGGTGCGGTCTGGTTGCCGACGGACGGCTGGCTGGACCCGACCGGCCTCGCGCTCGCGCTCGCGGCGGGGGCGCGAGCCCGCGGCGTCGGGATCCGCACCCAGACTCGCGTTGTGGAGATCGGCGAGGAGCGCGGCCGGGTCACCGGCGTGACGCTCGAGCACAAGGGCGAACGCCACGTGATCCGCGCCGAGGTGGTCGTCAACGCAGGCGGCATGTTCGCGCCGGAGATCGGGCGGATGGTCGGCGTCAACGTCCCGATCATTCCCATGGCCCACGAGTACGTCTTCACCGAGCCGATCGAGGGCGTGCATGCCGGCCTCCCCCAGCTGCGCGACCCGGACAACCTGGTCTACTTCCGCGAGGAGGTCGGTGGGTTGTGCATGGGCGGCTACGAGCGGACGCCCGCCCCATGGTCGCTCGATGGGATCCCGGCCGACTTCAACGGGAAACTGCTCGCCCCCGACTGGCCGCGTTTCGCCGAGATCATGGACGGCGCGGTCCGGCGGGTGCCGGCGATCGGTGATGCCGGGATCAACCGGATGATCAACGGCCCGGAGGGGTTCACGCCGGACAATGAGTTCATCCTCGGCGAGAGCGAGGTGCGTGGCTTCTGGGTGGCGGCCGGCTTCTCCGCCCACGGAATCGCCGGCGCGGGCGGGATCGGCCGTCAGGTCGCGAGCTGGATCGTCGACGGGCAGCCGGAGCTCGATCTCTGGAGGATGGATATCCGCCGGTTCGGGGCGGCCTATCAATCGCCCACCTACACGCTGG
>JANNQZ010000340.1:0-6909 GCA_031401015.1 Chloroflexota bacterium
TGGTGAAGTCCACGGCGCGCATCTCGACCATCGGGTTGTCGTGGACGAATTCGTACAGCCGTCGGGTGCCCATCAGGAAGGCCGTGACGATCTTGCCCCGGTTGCGCTCCTTGCGCGCGCCGGTGATCACGCCAGCCTCGACCAGGTCGACCACCGAATCGGTGAACATCTCGGTGTGGACGCCGAGGTCCTTCTTGCTACGCAGGGCCAGGGCCGTCGCCGCCGGAATGGCGCCGATCCCGAGCTGAATCGTCGCGCCATCCGGGACGAGCTCCGCGATGTACTCGCCGATCCTCCGCTCAACCTCCCCGATGGGGCCGATCTGGTGTTCATACGGGGGGACGTCGCACTCGATGGCGAGGTCGATCTGCGAAAGGTGAATGAAGCTCTCGCCAAGGGTCCGCGGCACGGCCCGGTTGAACTGGACGATGACCGTGCGGGCAGCCCGGATGGCGGCGTGCATGGCCTCAACGGAGGTCCCCAGGGAGCAGAACCCGTGGGCGTCCGGCGGGGTCGCGTTGACGAAGACGGCGTCGAGCGGCAGCAGCCCGGTATCGAACAATCGAGGCACGTCCGAGAGGAAGACCGGGACATAGTCCGCGCGACCTTCCGCAACGGCGGCGCGGGCATTCGGCCCGATGAACAGCGCGCGGTGACGGAAATGCGGCGCCATCTCCGGTGCCAGGTGCGGGCCCGGGCCTTCGCAATGCAGGTGGACGACGCGGACATCGGCAAGTTCCGGCGCCCGCGCGACCAGCGCTTCCAGCAGAACCGAGGGCGTGGCCGCTGCGCACTGCAGGTAGATCTGCTGGCCGGATTCGATCCCGGCGACGGCCTCTGCGGCGGACACCATTCGCATGGGCCCGAGTCTACGGGCGGAACGACGAGCGCGTTTCGGGCGGCGCGTTTCCAGCCGGCGACCGGGCGCGTTTCCAGGCGGCGACCGGGCGCGTCGAGGGATCGCCGGCATCGTCCGATCGCGGCGACCATGCCAAATGTGCAAGGAGTGCACGTTGGCGTCGATCCAGCACCGATTCGTTGGGTCGCCCGAACTCAGCCGCCATGCCGTCGTCCCGATTTGAGCGTGAACGACGAGTGGTCGGCCGGCGCGAACCGGCTGTCGACCGACCGGATCGAGGTAGAACCAGCGCGAAGGTGCACACGGTGCACATTTGTCAGGATGCCTCATTGGTCAGCACGCCATGGCGCTGAGCCCGGACTGGTCGGTTCTGTACGCCTGCTCGCCTCGATGGGCTGAACGGAGCCCCGGGCCTGCCCGCGCTACTTCGTGTAGACGCCGCCGGGGTCGAGCTCCGAGCGGATGAGGCGCAGCTCCTCGGCGGTCGGCGGCGGCGTCTCAGCCAGCTCCGGCGAGACGCCAACCGTCCAGCCGATGGTCTCCCGCACCGCCTCCAGCGTCGCGCCCGGATGCAGCGAATCCAGGCGCATCTCGCCGCGTTCGTCGAAGTGATAGATGCCGAGATCGGTCACGACGACCGTCGGCCCCCGGCCGAGCCAGCCGCCTTCGCGCCGGATCCGCTCGGCCTCGGCAGCCCCGCCCAGGTTGCCGGGCGACGTCCGGAAGTCGATCGTCTCGACGAAGCTGCGCTTGCTCTGGCGCATGATCACGAACACTTCGCGGGCATTGATGGCGATCTCGCAGGCACCCCCGGAACCGGGCAGCCGCGTCGTCGGGTGCGCGTAGTCGCCGATCACGGTCGTGTTGATATTGCCGAAACGATCGATCTGGGCCGCGCCGAGGAAGCCGACATCGATCAGCCCGCGCTGGAGGTAGTAGCCGAACAGCTCGACCATGCTGACCACCGCCGTGGCACCGGTCACGATGGTCGGATCGCCGATCGAGAGCGGCAAGCGCGCCGGCCGTGCGCCGAAGACGCCGGCCTCGTAGACCAGCTCCATCTCGGGCGAGACGGTCCGCTTCGCCAGGTTGACCGCGATATTCGGGAGACCCACGCCGACGAAGCAGACGCGTTGGCCGGCCAGCGCGCGGGCGGCCGCCACGATCATCATCTCCGACTTGGAGAACGCCTGGTCCGGACCATGCCCGTCGTGCCGAGGCTTGCCGGTGCTCTCGGTCTTGTCGGTCCTCTCAGTCATCAGCGTGCCTCGATCGCGGCGCCGACCGCGTCGTTCGGTGCGTAGCCGGGCCGGGCGCAGCGGTGGAACGCCGGCTGGGCCATGCGACCGATGGCCGCGCCTCACAGGCCAGAATTGAGCGGTCCGGTGGTCCATCGGCGCGGGCAGCGGGCCACCTGGAGCCTGACGCAACGTGCACGGCCGCCGCGCCGTCAGCCAGCGGTCGGATGACTCGCTGGGCGTTCCTGGCTCGCAGCGCGTTCCTGGAGGGCCGGGGGCGCCCGGACGGCCGCTTCATCACCGATAGGCCCCGTAGTCGACCGAGCCAGATGGGGCGGTCGCGCTCGGGCGGAGCGACGCGATCCGCTCGTCCCCGAGCTTGTCGAGGTAGCCCGCGCGGCCCTCAACCCCGTGGACCCAGTCGTGCAGCCAGGCCTGGGTGGCAGCCTCGTCGCGCGAGATCGGATCCCAGTCGAGGTAGAACTGGTTGTCGCGGTCATACGCGCCCTGGACATACGATGGATGCGCACCCCAGGGCTCGACCACGACCGCGTCCACGATCAGGCCAGGAATGATCGTCCGGTTCGGGTCGGCGCGGATGACCGCCTCATCGACCAGCTCCTCGACGACCACGATCACTCGGTCTGCGGCAAAGGCCGCCTCCTTCTGGCAGCCGAGCAGGCCCCAGACCTGGGTGTCGCCGGCGGCCGAGGCGCGCTGGGCGTGGACGATGGTCACATCCGGCCGCAGCGGCGGAACCGCGTAGATCGTGCCGTCACCGTAGGGCGAGGCAATCGGCCGGATCAGCGAGTTGACCACGGGCAGGTCCGTCTCGAAATAGCTCCGTAACGGGAAGAACGGCAGGTTCATCGCCCCGGCCGTATACCGTCCGACCATCCCGAAATGGCTGTATTCCTCGATTTCCAGCGGCTCGTCCGGGACCTCGCCCTCGATCCGTCGACGAATCGCCCCCAGGCCGCCGACACCGGGATTGCCCAGCCACGAGAAGACCAGCTTGCGAGCGACCCCGGCGGCGATCATCTGGTCGTAGATGAGGTCCGGGGTGAGCCGCGCCAGGGTCAGGTCACGGCGGCCCTGGCGGATGATCTCGTGGCCAGCCGCGAACGAGATCAGGTGCGTGAACCCCTCGATCGCCACGGTGTCACCGTCGCGCACGAGACCGGCAACGGCATCGCGCATCGACGCGATCTTGGAGGTGCTCACCGGCCGATTATCACGCACGGGCGGTTTCGAAACCGTTGCGGACGACACCGTGGATCGATAGGATGTCGGGGCGATCATGGGGCGCAAAGCGGGTAGGGAGCAGGAAGCCAGGAGGGACATCAGATGACGTCGACTACGGAAAGCGCGGACGGTTGGCCTCGGCTCGTCCGGGGACTCCTCTACGTGGCGATGGCACTGTTCCTGGTGACGATCGTCATCGGGATCCTCAATGGCCTGGACCTCTACGAGTTCGATCGAAACCAGATCCTGACCCACGTCCATTCGGGCACGCTCGGCTGGGTCACGCTGACGCTCGTGGCCGCATCGTTCTGGCTGTTCCGGCGTGACGACCGACTCCTCGCCTCGGCGATGGCCGTCCTCATCGCCGCTTACATCGTCGCGTTCTACACGGGCAACCTACAGCTCCGAGCGGTCACCGGGGTCGCACTCTTCGTGGCGATCGCCTGGCTGATCGTCTGGGCGTGGCGTGCCTACGCCGCGGTCGGATCACTCCCGGCCCTCGCCGTGGCCCTCGGGTTCTCGACGTTCGGGTACGGGGCGGTCATCGGCGTGCTGCTCCAGGTCCAGATGGCGACCGGCACGCAACTCTTCCCGGGTGGCGCGGACACCATCGGCGCCCATGCGGGCACGATGGTCTTCAGCTACCTGATGCTCGTGGCGATGGGGCTGATCGAATGGCGCGTACGAGGGACGACGGGCCGCCCGGCATCGGGCCTGGTACAGGTGGTGGCGCTGTTCGGCGGAGGGCTCCTGCTCGCCGCGGCATCCCTCTTCTTCCCTGAGCAGATCCAGTCGATCGGTGCCGTCTACCTGCTCGTCCAGCTCATCGCCATCGTCCTGTTCGCCGTCCGGATCCTGCCGACAGCGGTGCGCGTGGATTGGGTCAGGGCGTCGGCGCAGCGGCACCTTGCCACGGCCGCGATCTTCGTTGTCGTCGCCATGGTGGTGTACATGTATCTCGTGATCCTGTTCCTGGGCGATCCGACCCAGGACTTCTCGGCGCTGGCGGGGATCCTCGTGGCCAGCGATCACGCCACGTTCGTCGGCGTGATCACCAACCTCGTGTTCGCGCTTGCCCTGGTCCTGGCCGGGGACCGGCGGGCGGACTGGGCGTGGGCCGACCAGCTTGTCTTCTGGCTGATGAACCTCGGCCTGCTGGCCTTCGCAATCGGACTCGTGGCCGAGGTGCCAGAGATCAAGCGCATCGGGGCACCGGCGATGGGCATCGGCATCCTGCTCGGGCTCGCCGTTATCGCGATCCGCCTCCGGGCGTCGAACCTGAGCGCCAGCGAGGCGTAGATCATTGAGCCACGGCGCGGGCAATGCGGCTCGCACTAGGTAGTGTCAGACGGCTTCCTCGACCTCGTTGATCGCGCCGGCCGCCATCGCGGCAGCCAGGATCTCCCCGTGCTCACCGCTCACAGCCGCCACCGCCTCCTCGAAGATCCGCAACCCGGTCACCATCTCGGCTTCCGTGACGGTCAGCGCCGGCGACATCCGGACGCTCGACTTGCCACATTCGAGGACCAGCAGACCCCGCTCGAAGCAGGCCCATTGGACCTCCTCGGCGTGCTCCGCGGTGTCGAACTCGATCCCGAGCATCAGGCCCTTCCCGCGGACATCGCGGATCAGTCCGTCGTATCGGCCGATGAGCGGCCGAAGCCCCGCCACCGCCTGTTCGCCGCGGGTCGCGGCGTTGTCGATGAGGCCCTCCTCCAGGAGTTCGATCGTGGCGAGGGCCGCGGCGCAGGACACCGGGTTGCCGCCATAGGTGGATCCGTGGACGCCGGGTCCCCAGGCCTCGAGGAGTTCTGCCCGGGCGACCATCGCACCGAGCGGCATTCCCGACGCGATCCCCTTGGCCGTCAACAATATGTCCGGCTCGACGCCCCAATGCTCGACCGCCCACATCGTGCCGGTTCGGCCGGCCCCGGACTGGATCTCATCGGCGATCAGCAGGATCCCGTGGGCGTCGCAGATCCGGCGCAGGCCCTGGAGAAAGCCGTCATCGGGGACGATGTAACCGCCTTCGCCCTGAATCGGCTCGACGATGATCGCCGCGACCTCGCTCGCTGGCACGAGCTTGTCGAACAGGACCTCGTCGAACCAGCGCAGGTCCTCCACGCGACCGTATGGCGCGTGGAACACGCCCGGCAAGAGCGGGCCGAAGCCGGCGTGGTACTTCGATTTCGAAGCCGTGAGGGAGACCGAGCCGTATGTGCGCCCGTGGAATGCGCCCAGAAACGAGACGATGTACGGCCGCTTCGTGGCAAACCGGGCCAGCTTGATGGAGGCCTCCACAACCTCCGTCCCCGAGTTCCCGAGATAGGCGCGAACCCGACCAGAGATCGGTGCGATCCGCGCAAGCTCGCGGCATGTCTGCGCGTAGATCGGCAGGTAGAAGTCCGAGGCACTGAAGTGGATCAGCTCGGCAGCCTGCTCCTTGATCGCGGCGACGACCTTGGGATGGGAGTGACCCGTGGAGGTGACCGCGATCCCCGCCGCGAAGTCGAGGAACAGGTTCCCGTCGATGTCCTGAACCGTCAGGCCCTCGCCGCGAACCGGCACGATCGGGTACGCCCGAGGCAGGCTGGGCGACGTCCAGGTCTCGTCAAACGCGACGTGCGCCCGTGCCTTCGGACCAGGTAGTTCCGTGACGATGTGCGGGACGGGCCGACCTCCGGCGATACGCGACACGGCCGACGACAAGATCCACCTCAGGCTGAATGCATAAGGAGTATGCAGACTGGATACTCGCCGGCGAGTATAGCCGAGGATCGGCGGACCTGGCCGTCGACCGAGCGTGCAACGACCTAATCGACGATGGTGTGGCTCTGCTCGCGCATGAACTGGGCAACGTAGTACATGGACAGGCCGGCCTTGCCGGTCGAGCCGCTCCCCTTCCAGCCGCCGAAAGCCTGGACACCCGGCCAGGCCCCGGTCGTGGCGCCTGCGCGTCGATTCACGTACAGCACGCCGGCCTGCGCCCGGTCGAGGAACTGCTGCACCTCCGCCGGGTCCTCGCTGTAGACGCCGGCCGTCAGCCCGTAGACAGACTCGTTTGCCAACACGAGCGCCTCGTCGAGCGAATCGACCGCCGCCACGGCCGTGAACGGCGCGAACAGCTCGTCGCGGAAGAGGCGATGCGAAGCCGGCAGGTTGCCGACGACCGTCGGTTCGACATAGAAGCCCCGCTCCAGGCCGGCGTCGGTCAGGCGCTCGCCGCCGACGAAGACCGTACCGTCGCGACGCGCCTCCGAAACCGCGGCCTGATGGCGGTCCACCGCGCCCTGGTCGATGATCGGCCCCATCCAGCTGGAACGCAGCAGCGGATCGCCGACCGAGAGTGCCTCGGTCTTCTCGACCAGCCGACGGACCAGCTCGTCGTGAACCGGGCGCTCCACGTAGACCCGCGAATTGGCCGAGCACTTCTGGCCCCCGAACCCGAAGGCGCTGCGCATGATCCCCTCGGCGGCCTCGTCGAGATCCGCGTTGCGCGACACGATCGCCGGGTTCTTGCCACCCATCTCAACGATGCACGGCCGCGGCCAGGTCGTCGAGAACGAG
>JANNQZ010000341.1:0-2096 GCA_031401015.1 Chloroflexota bacterium
TTCAGGCCGCGCATCATCCGCGAGAGGTTCGACGGGGCCAGCCCGAGGACAGGCAGGGCACGTCTGGGTGGGGCGATCTCGGTCACGACACGGCCATGGTACGCGGAACAACCCGACTTCCGACTACGATGCGACGATGGAACTCCTGACCAACCCCGAGACCTGGGTCGCGCTGCTTACCCTGACCGTACTGGAGATCGTCCTCGGCATCGACAACGTCATCTTCATCTCGATCCTGGTCCAGCGCCTGCCCGCCGCGGAGCAGGATCTCGGTCGGCGCATCGGGCTGGGGTTGGCCATGGGCATGCGCATCCTGCTGCTCCTCGCCATTTCCTGGATCATTGGGCTGACGGCACCGGCGTTCCGCCTGCTCGATCGCGACTTCTCGTGGCGGGATCTCATCTTGATTGGCGGCGGCCTGTTCCTGCTGTGGAAGGCGACGACAGAGATCCACGAGTCGCTGGAGGGCGAAGCCGGGCACGCTGCCGGGGTGGGCGTCGCGACGGCCTCGCTGGGTGCCGTCCTTGCCCAGATCGTGCTGCTCGACATTGTCTTCTCGCTGGATTCGGTGCTGACGGCCGTCGGGCTGGTGGACGAAGTCGCGATCATGATCGCCGCGGTCGTGATCGCGGTCGGGGTGATGCTCGTGGCGTCCGGACCGCTCGCCCGCTTTGTCCATGCGCATCCGACGGTGAAGATGCTCGCCCTGTCCTTCCTGTTGCTGATCGGCGTCACGCTCGTAGCGGACGGGTTCGGTCTCCACATCGACAAGTCGTTCATCTACGCGGCGATGGGCTTCAGCGTGTTCGTCGAGGCCCTCAACCTGCGGGCCCGCCGACGCCGGCAGGCACCGATCGAGCTGCGGCCGACCTTTGTCAAGGAGGAGGCCGAGCCGGAGGCCACCGGCTAGGGCCAGCGGCGGCCGAGGCGATCCAGCAGCATCTCGCCAATCTCGGGCGGCACCCACGACGCGGCGTGAGCTGCCGCGTACGGCCCCAGGTCCCCGTGGTAGTCCGTGCCGCCGGTCGGCAGTAGACCGAGCGCGCGCGCCACCTCGCCGACCGCGGCTGTCGTCGGGGCGTCGAAGCTCCGATAGTGCACTTCGAGCCCGCCCAGCCCGATCTCGATGAGTTCGCGCAGCAGCGACAGCCGGGTTGAGGCCTCCCGGAAGTGCGCAAGGATCGCGAGGCCTCCAGCCGCGACGATGGCGCGGATCGCGTCGTCCGGCCCCAGGCCATCGCGCCGGACATAGCCCGGGGTACCGTGGCCGATCAGGCGTGCGAAGGCGTCCTCGACGCTCGCCGCGTGGCCGGCGCCGACCAGGGCGCGGGCGATCGTCGGACGGCCGAGCGCGTCGTCACCGTCGAGCGGGACCGCGGCCACTTCCGCGTCGATTCCAAAATCCAGCTCGCGCAGCCGCTCGACGGTCCTTGCGAAGCGCACCCGGCGCTGCTGGCGCTGAACGGCGAGCGTCGCCTCGAAGGTCTCGTCGGCCGGATCCATGCCGATGCCCAGGATGTGCAGCTCGCCCTCCCAGAGCCCCAGGTCCCGGGTCACCAGGGCATTGATTTCGACCCCTGGCAGCAGGGTCATTCCGATGGGGATCGCGTCGGCGGCGAGCACCTCGCGATAACCGGCCAACGTGTCGTGATCGGTCAGCGCGAACGTCGTCACACCGCACGCAGCGGCGGCGGCGAGCAGGTCGCCGGGCTCCAGGATGCCGTCCGAGCGCCGCGAATGCGTATGCAGGTCGACCGTGGACGGACCGGGCGGGACGATCGGGTCGGCCAACGGCGTCGGATCGTGACGACGCCGGGGAGCTCGCGCCGGGCCGGTCGGCCCGGCCGCGGCCAGCGGGTGCTCCGGGCTCACCTCAGGGCTCGACGAGCCGCTGGATCCGCTCGATGGCTAGCGCGCGGCCGGTGGCGGGATCGACGTCGATCTGGAGGGCGTTGAAGATCACCGTTCCGCTGCCGGTCTCGAACCGGGTCGGCAGCGCGTTGAGGAAGCGCGGGATGACCGTCTTGGGGTCGAACCCGATGACGCTCCAGACCGGGCCGGTCATGCCCAGGTCCGTCTGGTAGGCCGTGCCCTTG
>JANNQZ010000342.1:0-2807 GCA_031401015.1 Chloroflexota bacterium
ACTGGCGGGGATAGAGCCCAACGAGGCGGTTCATCGAGAAGTACCTCGCAATCGCTCGAGACCGGTCCGCGCAAACCCGGCCAGGCCGTCGAGCTGGACCCTCAGGTTCGTCTCACCGAGCCCCGTCAGCCGATACGGTCGGCGCCGCTCTTCAGGCTCGAGCGCCTCGATCAGGCCGCGACGCTCAAGCCTCGCAAGCGCGCCGTAGAGCGTCCCCGGGCCCAGCGGGAGGCCGGAGATCTCCTCGACGTCGGTCATGATCGCGTAGCCGTGCTTGGGACCCTCGCTCAGCGACACGAGGATGTACAGCGATGGTTCCGCGAACCGCCCGAGCTCCATCATGCCGTCACTCATGGTTCAGACCTCCAAGTGCGGCCATCATCGGTTGGCGTATGCATCGTCGCACAGGGCCGATGCAGCGGCCGTCCCCGCGACTTCCATGGGGTGGTTGGTGCCTGGGACGCCCTTGTGGACGAGGACATGGAGTGGGTGCATCCGATTCGCGGTTGGTGCGATCGTGACGTTCGGGTTGTGATCGAACACCGCGAGCGGGAGCGAGACCTCGGCTTCGCCCGCGCCCTCGGCCAGCACGACGCACTCGCCGTTGCCGACCTGCATGACGTGCGTGTGAGTGGCGAAGACCGGCAGCGCGGCAAAGGCCAGGAACGTGCCGGCGACGAGCAGTGCGCGGGCCAACCGTGTTGCGTTCATCATGCTCTCCATAGCGGGGGGTGATATAACGTGGTGCGATATATACCCCTGCGGGCACGGCGTGTCAAGGGGTAGGTACAATCCGCCGGCAATGACATCCATCCGACCCTGGGATCGCGCTGCAGCCGTGCCTGCGCTCGCCGACGGGCGACGTTTGCCGACCGTCGTCGCGCTCCCGACGGGCCTGCCGAGCGTCGGCGAGCTGTTCGACTTCATGCGCGACGCCGAGCTGCGGTTTGCCACGCTCCGAATGCGGATTATTGAGCGGACGCAGACCGCCCGGGGCGAAGAGTCAGCCACGCTCGAGGTCGCCGTTCTTCACCCTGGCCTCGCGAAGGTGACCACCACCCGCGAAGCCGACGCCGGCAAGGCCGAGTACGAGATCTGGATCTCGGACGGCGAGACAGTCCGGACGTACGCGGCCGTCCACAAGCTGGGAACGCGCCGTCCGATTCGCAACCGTCCGCGCGGCCTGGACGATCATGACTTTCCGGGATCCGCGAAGGTCTACGAGGCGCTGACCGGCCTTCCAGCGGAGACGTTGGCCGACGCGTTCATCCATCCGGCTGGCTTCTGCCAGAACGTCCTGTCGACCGGCCGGTGCAGCGTCGCCGGGTCGGATAGGATCGCCGGCCGGGAGGCCATCCTGATCGAGTGCGACCACCCGCGAACGACGGAGCTTGCGGCCGATCGCCCCGATTTCCACATCTCGATGGCCGTTGACCGCGAAACCGGAGCGATCCTACGCATCATCGAGTCGATCGGCGGCCGGGTCACGCGCCACGCGGAGGCGTCCGAGTTCGCCCCCGACGCTTCCCTTGCGCCATCCGCCTTCGAGTTCGTCTTTCCCACCGGGACAACGATGCTTTACTGACCGAGGGCCTTCCAACGCCCCCGTTCAGCGCGTATAGTCCCGCCAGTCCGGAGGAGGCCCCGGCGCCGGGCCGCCGCATGGCGGTCGAGGTTCTTGTGAGGGAGGACTCGATGACCGAGGCTCGATCACGCGAAGAGACCATCCAGCAGGACGTCGCGGACCTGCACAAACTCGGCTACGCGCAGGAGCTGTTCCGCTCGATGGGCGGCTTCAGCAACTTCGCGATCAGCTTCAGCATCATCAGCATCCTGACCGGCGCGGTCATCCTGTACGACTACGGGTTGGCCTGGGCCGGTACTGCTGCCGTCCTGATCGGCTGGCCGCTGGTGACCGTCTTCGTGCTCGCGATCGCGGCGTCCATGTCGGAGGTCGCCTCGGCCTACCCGACCGCCGGCGGCCTGTACTACTGGGCCAGCCGGATGAAGAACAAGAACTGGGGCTGGTGGACGGCCTGGCTCAACCTGATCGGCCAGTTCGCGATCGTCGCCGGAATCAATTACGCCGCGTCCCTGTTCATTAACGGGACGATCATCACGCCGCTGACCGGCGGCGCGTACACGAATACCACCATCTTCCTCGGATCTGCGGAGTCCCCGGTCCTGACCGGGGCGCTGCTGACGATGGCCGTGCTGATGGCCGTGCAGCTGGTCATCAACATTGTCGGCGTCAACCTCGTCGCGCTGGTCAACCAGATCAGCGTCTGGTGGCATATCGGGTTCGTCGTGGCCATCGCCGCTGCCCTGTTCATCCTGGGGACGAAGTCGACCGAGGTTGACGCCGGGCTGACGCTGTTCGCGATCCAGCCCCAGGACACGCTCGGTTCGTGGGACAACACCTTCCCGGTGGGCTCGGAGAACCCGATCTTCAGCTTCAAGTACGGCGCCGCGGTCACCTACCCGCTGATTTTCGCGTTCCTCTTCTCCCTGCTCCAGGCCAACTGGACCTACACCGGGTACGACGCGTCGGCGCACGTTGCCGAGGAGACCGTCGGGGCACGCGTCGCCAGCGCCTGGGGGATCTTCCTGTCGGTGGCCGTCAGCGCGGTCGTCGGGTTCATCTTCCTGCTGGCACTAACCCTGCGCCTGCCTGACCTCTCCCCGTTGTTTGGTCAGCTCGACGATCCGCTCCTGTATAGCCAGTACTACTTTGGTGACGGCGCCGCGGTCCTGTTCATCCTCAACGAGAACCTGGGTGCTGGCCTTGGCGGCATCCTCGGTGGCGG
>JANNQZ010000343.1:0-4643 GCA_031401015.1 Chloroflexota bacterium
GGCGTCCGGGAGATCGTGGCCATCGCCCACACCCATCACCACCGCGATCAGTGCGGAGGCGACGATCGGGCGGTCGACCTCGGCATTCCGATCTGGGTCCCGGCCCGCGACCGAGCGCTCTTTGAGGCGACGGACGCGTTCTGGCGACTCCGGCGCACGTATGACAGCTACGACGCATCGAGCCTCGGGTTCACACGAGGGACGTCGATCCCGGTCGCGCGGGCGCTGTCTGACCACGAGCGCGTCGAATGGGCCGGCGGCACGCTCGAGATCGTCCCGACGCCGGGCCATACCAAGGGCTCCATCAGCCTGCTGGCCGACGTCGATCGCACGGCGGTGGCGTTCACCGGTGACCTGATCGCCGGCCACGGCACCGTTCCGACCCTCCATGACCTCCAGTGGCAATACGGGATGCCCGATGCGGTCGGCGCGGCGCTCCATTCCGCCACCGCGCTGGCGCGCCGAGGCCCACGCCGCCTCCTGCCCTCGCACGGGTCGCCGATGGACGACGGTCCGGACGCTCTGCGAGCGCTGGCAGGCCATCTCCGCCACCTCGCGCGGCTGCTCGCGGAGATCCGCCGCAATCGTCTCTGGACGACCTGGCCGAGCAGCGTCGATCAGCCACTGGCGCGCGTCCTGCCGCACCTGTGGGTCAACGCCCACAGCCTCGCCAACACCTACGCGCTGGTCGATGACGCGGGCGACGCCCTGATCCTGGATTACGGGTTCCCGTCGTGGGATCACTTCTTCGCCGATCAACGCTTCGTCGCGCACACGCTGGACGCGTTCAGGGCGGAGGCCGGTCTGAACCGGGTCATGGCTGCGATCCCGAGCCACTACCACGACGATCACCTTGCCGGAGTGCCGTGGCTCCAGCGCGAGCACGGGGCACAGGCCTGGATCCACGAGTCCTTTGCCGGGATCGTCGCGGATCCCGCCCGCCATGATCTGCCCTGCCTGTGGGCCGAGCCCATTCGCGTCGATCGGGTCCTGGCCGACGGGGATCTCGTGGAGCATGCTGGTGGGCGTCTCGAAACGTTTCACATGCCCGGACACACGATGTTCGCCCTGGGTCTCGCGGGGGTCATCGATGGCGTACGGGTCGCCTACACCGGTGACAACCTCCTGGCCGGTTCACTCAGCCCGTTGCGCGCGGCGGCCCCGATCTACCGAAACGTCCTCCGCCACGATTCCATCCGGATCGGCGTGGAGCGGCTGATGGCCTACGAGCCGGAGCTGCTTCTCACCGGGCACACTGGCGCGCTCGAGGTCACCCGGACGGACCTTGACGACTTCCTGGCCTGGGCCCGCGAGCTGGAACTGGTCGTCGCGCGGCTGGCGCCCGTTCCCGGGCTCGTCGACGAGGCGCTGGACCCGTACGTCGCCCGATTCGACCCATATCGCGCCACCGTGGCGCCGGGCGACCAACTCACGACCTCGGTCGTCGTCCGCAACCACGCGCTCGACCCTCGCGACGCGCAGGTTCGCATCCGCGTGCCACCGGGCTGGCGCGTTGAGCCCCTGGAGGCGGTCGTGACCGTCCCGGGCGGGGGCGCGGCCGCAACGCTCGGATTCGTGCTCACGATCCCGCCCGCCACGTCGCCCGGGCGGGTGGTCGTCACCGCGGACGTCCATCTTGGCGGCCAGCCACGTGGCGAGCTCGCCGAAACCCTGCTCGAGGTGCTCCTGACATGACCGATTTCGACACCCTGATCAGCGGTGGCGCCGTCGTCGACCCGGCCGGCGGGCTGCATGCGCGCCGCGACATCGCCATCGCCGACGGTCGGATCGCCGCCGTGGAGCCCGGAATCCCCGCGTCTTCCGCCGCCGAGGTACTGGACGCCACGGATCGACTCGTCGTGCCCGGGCTTGTCGACCTCCACGTCCACGTCTACTGGGGGGTCGCCGACCTCTCGGTCGAGGCCGATCCGACCTGTCTCGGTCGAGGCGTGACGACGGTCGTGGACGCCGGGTCGGCCGGCGCCAACACGTTCCCGGGTTTCCGTCGGTCCGTGGTGGAGGCGAGCCGTGGCAGGGTCCTGGCCTACCTCAACATCAGCGCCATGGGCCAGATCGATCCGTTCTGGGGCGAGCTCCACGACCTGCGCTTCGCCGACCCGGAACGAGCCGCGGCCGTCGCGCTTGCCAACCCGGACTTGATCGTCGGCTTCAAGGTCCGCGTCTCGGAGAGGCTCGCCGGCCCTAACGGCCTGGCGGGGCTGGATCGGGCGCTCGAAGCCGGGCGGGCGACGAACCTGCCGGTCATGGTCCACATCGGCGGGACACCCTTCGACATCGAGGAGGTCCTGGGCCGTCTCCGTCCGGGCGACGTCGTGACCCATGCCTACACCGGCTGGCGCCCGGGCGGGATCGTCACCTCCGATGGACGCGTCGTCGCGGCGGCCCGTGAGGCCAGGGCGCGCGGCGTCCGATTCGACGTGGGTCATGGCGCCGGCAGTTTCACTTGGGGGATCGCCGAGGCCGCGCTGGCCGACGGCTTTCGACCGGACACGATCAGCTCCGACCTTCACCGGTTCAACGTCGCCGGCCCCGTCCACGATCTCGCCACGACATTGTCCAAGTTCCTGCTGCTCGGGTTGTCGTTGGACGAGGTGATCGCCATGGCGACGGCGGCGCCGGCTGTGGCCCTGAACCGGAGCGGATCGCTTGGCACCCTAACGGTTGGTGCGGAGGCGGACATCACCGTCCTGCGCCTCGAGCAAGGCCGGTTCGAGCTGACCGATTCCGCGGGGACGACCCGCGACGCGCGCCAGCGTCTTGTTCCCGTTGCCGTCATCCGCGGTGGCCGCTGTCTGCCGATCGTGCCGTTGATCACCGAACCGCCTGCCGGGATCAGCCCTGGCTGACCCTGGCGACAGCGCCCGTGGCCGCACTGCGGTACATGCCGTCAAGGATCTCCACGACACGGGCGCCGAGCGCGGCAGGCGACGGATTGTCCGTGGTGCGGCCCAGGACGAGATCCACCATCCGGTCCGTGACGCGGTCGAACGACCAGCGAACATGCTCGTCGTCGAGGACCGCGCTCACGTCGTCGGCGCCGATCGACCTCGCGACCCGGGGTGCCGCCATGTCCAGCACGACCTGGCCGCGCCGCCCGGTGATTCTGATCGTCAGCTGGTGCTGGTTCCCGAAGGTGCCGAGCGGCAGCGACGCCCCGCCGATCGAGGCGATCGCCCCGCCCTCGAACCGGACCGCGAGCACGTCGTGGAGTTCCACCCGGGCGCCCGGACCGGCCGTGAACGCGGCAACCTCCGAAGCCCGGAGCGCGGGCAGCAGTCGCATGACCAGACCCAGTGCATGCGTGAGCTGGCCTTGACCGTACCCACCGCCGGACACGGCCGGATCGGACCAGGTCTCGCCGCGGGGAAGGGGAACGTCGGCGTCGCCGAGATACGTGGTCCCCGCGGTCAGCAGGTCGCGCACGATCGTGGACATCTCGACCGAGACGTGTTCGACCTCGCCAATGCCGTCTGGACCGCCGATGAGCCGGCGAGCCTGCTCACTGATGCCCATCTCGTTCCAGGCGTAGCACAGGACGACATGGAGCCCCCTGTCGCGCGCCAGGCGATCAATCGCCCACGCGTCGGCCGGGTTCACGGTGAACGGCTTCTCCGCCAGGACGTGGATTCCGGCCTCCAGCGCCGCCAGCGCCTGCTCCGCTCGCAGGTGGACGGGCCCCGTCAACGTCACGATGTCCGGCCGGGCTTCGATGACCTCGCGCCAGTCCGTCGTCGCATGCGCGAAGCCGAACTGCTCGCGCAATCGATCGAGCTGTGCCGGGTCGCGCCGGTTGACGATCCATGGCTCGACTTCGGGACGCCGAAGGAACCCGGGGATGTGAGCGAAGGCCGCCCAGGCGCCCGCGCCGATAACGCCCAGTCGCAGCCGGCTGCCTGGCGCGCTCATGTCATGATCCAGCCGCCATTGACATCGATGGTCGCGCCGTTGATGTAGCTCGCACCATCGGATGCCAGGAAGCCCACGACCCGGGCGATCTCGATTGGCGCGGCGAAGCGCCCCAAAGGCACCAGCCCCGTGAACCGCTCCTTCTCCTCGGCGGTCAAGTGGTCCGTCATGAAGCCTTCCACGGCGCCCGGCGCGACCGCATTCGCGGTGATCCCGTACGGGCCGTAATTGCGGGCAAAGTTCTTCATCAGGCTGATCACGCCGGCCTTGGCGGCGTTGTAGACGGCAGAATTGGAGACGCCACCCGTCCGCGCCCCCACGCTGGAGATCCCGATGATCCGACCCCAGCCGTTGGGTCGCATCGCTTCTGCCGCCGCCTGGGACAGGAAGAAGACCGCGCGCAGGTTGACCGACGTCTGGAGGTCGTAATCCTCCAGGGTGACCTCGGGCAGGGGATGGCTGGGAACATAGATCGCGGCGTTGTGGACGAGGACGTCGAGACGGCCCTCGGTGGTCAGCACCTCATCCACGATACGGCGCGGTAAAGCTGGGTCGCGCAGATCGGCGACGACGGTCCGCTCAAGTGGCCCCCGGTCCTGCTCCAGCAGATCCACGCCGACGACGCGATGGCCGGCCTCGGCGAGGACCTCGCACATGGCGCGGCCCATCCCCCGGGCGCTCCCGGTGACGACCGCCACGCGTGGTTCGGTCATGGC
>JANNQZ010000344.1:0-7833 GCA_031401015.1 Chloroflexota bacterium
GATGCTTGGCAAGCTTGAGCTTGACGACCTCGCCGTCGCGCTCCTGGTCGTCGGCGCCACGCTCCTTGTCTCGCCACAGGAAGAGGACCAGGTCCGCATCCTGCTCGATGGCGCCCGATTCGCGCAGGTCCGACAAGCGCGGCTCCTTGGACTCGCGCATCTCCGGCTGCCGTGACAGCTGGGAGAGCGCAATGACGGGCACGGACAGCTCGCGGGCGAGCGCCTTGAGTCCACGCGAGATCTCCGAGACCTCCTGGACCCGGTTCGCATCCCGGTTGGTGGTGGTCGCCTGCATCAGCTGGAGGTAGTCGACGATGACGAGGTCCAGTCCACTCTCGGCCTGGAGCCGACGGGCCTTGGTTCGAAGCTCCATCGCCGAGATGTTCGGCGTGTCGTCGATGTACATCGGGGCTTCGGACAGGGCGTTCATCGCTGGGGCGATCCGGGCGAAGTCCATCTCCTCCAGGAAGCCGCTGCGCAGCCGCTGGGAATCGATGTTGGCGACGCTGGAGAGCAGCCGGAGGACAAGCTGCTCCTTGCTCATCTCCAGGCTGAACACGCCCACGCTCTTGCGCTCGCGGACGGCGGCGTGCTCGGCGATATTGAGCGCGAAGCTGGTCTTGCCGACCGACGGCCGGGCAGCCACGACGACCAGGTCACTTTTCTGGAGCCCCGTGGTCAGGGTGTCCAGGTCCGTGAAGCCGGTGCGGACGCCGCTGATCTCGCCGCGGTGCGCGTGCAGGTAATCGAGTCGGTCGTAGGCATCGTGAAGCAGCGTCTTGAGGGGGCTGAACCCGGCGTCGACGCGTTTCTGGCTGACCGCAAACAGCTCTGCTTCGGCCCGATCGATGGCTTCCTGGATTTCCGGCGGGTCCTCGTAGCCGATCCCGGCGATCCGCCCGGCCGCCCCGATCAGCCCCCGTAGCACCGCCTTGCGCTCCACGATCCGCGCGTACTGGGTCACGTGGACAGCGGTCGGGGTCTCGTTGGACAGGCTCGATAGGTAGACGCGACCGCCTACGGCTTCGAGCTCGTCGCGCCGCTCGAGCGCTTCGGCAACCGTGACGATGTCGATCGGCTCGCGGCGCTCGAACAATTCCAGGACCGCGGTATAGATCCGCGCGTTGGCCTGGCGATAGAAGTCAGCCGGCCGCAGGAACTCGGCAACCTCGATCACTGCGTCGCGATCGATCAGGATCGCTCCGAGGACGGATTGCTCGGCTTCCAAACTCTGGGGCGGCAGTCGATCGATCACGCGCAGCGAACTCCAGCGGCGGATGGGGTCGTCATTGTGTGCAGCCACAGCCGCTGGCCGATCAACGAAGCCGGCCCGCGGAGCCCCGTCGATCCACGACTTTGGAGGCGCGGTGTACGCGTTGTGGACGACTCAGTGGATATCCACGGCCAGAATCGCTGGCGTCGAGGCGTCCAGGCGAATGCGCCGAACTGAGAATCGGCGCGTAGGGCGGTCCAGGCGAAGGCGGCCAGCGAGCACGAGAGCGAGCGCACTCGAGGTGCGTGAGCGAACGGCGGAGCGGGCCAACGCACGCATGGGCCGTCCTACGCGCCGCCCTAATCGAGGCGTCGAATGACGCCGATCAGCTTGCCCTGAATGCGCACGTCGTCGTAGAGCTGGGGTGGATAGGCCGGATTTGCCGGCTGGAGGCGGATCTGGTCCTTCTCCTTGAAGAATCGCTTCAGCGTGACCGCGTTCTCTTCCACCTGGGCGACAACGATGTCGCCATTGCGGGCCGTCGTCTGTGGCCGGATCAGGACGTAGTCTCCATCGGTGATGTGCGCGTCGATCATCGAATCCCCGCGAACCCGCAGCACATATGCGTCACCGCCCGGAGCGAGCAGATCAGGGACGGCCATCGTTTCCGTCGCATCCTGATACGCCTCGATCGGACCGCCCGCGGCGATCTCCCCGATGATCGGCAGGACCCGCGCGTCGGCGGTGGTGGCCTGGGGGACCAGCTCATGGCTAAGCCCGAGACGGAGCGCGGCGGTCGGGGTGAGCCTGATGGCCCGCGACTGGGCCGCCCCACGTTCCAGGTAGCCCTCCCGCTCGAGGATCTGGAGGTGGTGGTGGACGGCCGACGTTGACGCCAATCCAACAGCGCGAGCGATCTCGCGGACCGACGGCGGGTAGCCCCGCGATCGCAGGGTCGCGGCGATGAAGTCAATGATTCTGAGCTTGCGTTCGGCGTCGTGTTTGGTCACTCGCGCCTCCTTGTCACCCATGATAGCGAACGGACGTTCGATGTCAAGGGCAGGCAGCCGGCCCCACGAATGGCGGCTGACCGGGTCGATCCGGGAGGCTGCTAGACTCCGCCATCCCAGTATCAGGAGGCATCCGTCGGGCCATGGTGCGCAGGACGGCACAGCACAGCCGAGGATCGCGCGGTCGCGCGGGCTTCAGCCGCGCCCTCAAGCTCGCCGCGTTTCTGCCTGTGGCCAGCCGAATCCCGACGTACGCCCGGCTCGTGACTGCGCTCGTGCTCGATGATCGAATGCCAGTCAATCGCAAGGCCCTCCTCGCCGCGGCCGCAGGCTACCTGATCGTGGGCCGCGATCTCATCCCGGACTACGTCCCGGTCATCGGCGGCATCGACGACCTCGTGGTCGTGGTCCTCGCCGTGGATCTCTTCCTCGATGGCGTCCCGGTCGATTTGCTCGACGAGAAACTCACCGACCTCGGGATCGACCGCGCCGCATTCGATCGCGATATCGCCCAGGTGCGGCGCTTGACGCCGGGCCCGGTCCGACGGACGATCCGCCGGGTTCCGGGCCTGATCGCGGGCGCCGGAGATGTGATTGGCCAACTCGGTCTGGGGCCCCGGATGCGGGCCTGGATCACCAAGGAGGAACGCAGCGCGTGAAGGTCATTCTGACGAAGGACGTGCCGAAGCTGGGCAAGACCGGCGAGATGCGAATGGTCGCCGACGGCTTCGCAACCAATTTCCTGATTCCCCAGCAGTTGGCCGTCCCCGCGGCCGGTGGCGCCTACCGCGCCTGGCAGCACGACATCGCGAGTCGCGAGGACAAGCGGATCCGCGAGCGCGCGGATGCCGAGATCGCGGCAACCCGGATCGCCAGCACCACCCTCACGATGGGCGTCAAGGTTGGCGACGGCGGCAAGCTCTACGGCTCGATCACCAGCAAGGACATTGCCGACGCGCTCGGCCGCCGCGGGATCACTGTGGATCGCCACAAGATCGATCTTGAGGATCCGCTCAAGACGCTGGGCACGTACAAGGTGGCGATCAAGGTCTTCGCCGGGATGACCGCCGAGGTCACGATCGTCGTCGAGCCCAAGGGCTAGGACCCACGCCCGCGCGCCCGCGCGCCAACACCCACCGCGTCGCGAAGGAGTAGCGGCTTGCCCGTGGCGCGCTCGGCGCTCGTTCGACTGCTGGTCGGGGTCGCGATCAGCGCCGTCTTCCTCGCCGTCACGCTGTCGCGGGTCAACCTCCCCCAAGCCGCGGAGGCGATCGGGCGAGCCGCGCCGGTGGGCATCGTGGCCGCGTTCCTGATCGTCCTGGTCGATCTCAGTCTCCGAGCCCTTCGCTGGCACGTCCTGCTGCTCAACGTGGAGGGCGCCGCGGTCCGCCCGCCCTACCGCCTCGCGTTTGGCTACCTGACGTTGGGTTTCGCGGCGAACGCGGTGCTGCCGGCTCGTCTGGGTGACGTCGCCCGCGCGGTATTGGCGGCCGGAACCTTCAAGGCGCCCAGGCTGGCCATCTTCGGGACGGTGATGATCGAGCGGGTCAGCGATGGCCTGACGATGCTCGGTCTCGCGGTCCTGTCCAGCTTCATCATCGCCAGTGCCTCCGAGCTCCAGGCGCTGACCGGCTACGCCATCGTGCTTGGCGGGGCGGGGGTCGTCGTCGCCATCGGCGGCTGGCTGGTGATCTCCAGGTCTGCGCTGGCATCGACCCGGATCGCGACGGCCATCACCGGGATCGTGGGGAGGCTGGCGGCCGGCGCCGGGGCGCTGCGCCACGCTCCCTCGGCCGTGGCGTTCCTGGGCCTCACGGCCGTCCTGGCGACGACCGCCATCCTCGTCGCCTGGGCGGTTCTACAGGCCGTTGGCGTCAACCTCGGACTGGTCCAGGCAATCCTGTTCCTGAGTGGGATCGCCCTGTCGCTCGCGATCCCGGCGGCCCCCGGGGCGATCGGTACGTACGAGTTCGTCGGTGTGGCCATCATCACCGGGCTGGGCTATACGCCCGAGCAGGGCCTGGCTACCATCCTGTTGATGCGGATCATCACCACGTTCCCGCCCGCGCTCATCGGGGTTGGCGCGATCTGGGCGCTCCACGTCAAGCCGGGATCCATCGTGGAATCCACCGAGCCGCCGGGTGCCGAGGCGGAGGCGCGCTGACCGTGCCGCACGATGGCACCGGCGAGGCCCGCCAGGTGGCGATCCCGGTCCTGTCGCTCGTCATCCCTGCGTACAACAGCGCCGATTACATCGCCGCTACGGTGACCCGGGTCGTCGACGCCTTCCGGGACCTGGGCATCACAGGTGAGGTCATCGTGGTCGACGATGGCAGCCGCGACGGCACGCCCGACGCGGTGCCGAGCCTGCCTGGCGTGCGCACGATCGCCCTGCCACGCAACAGCGGCAAGGGCGCGGCGGTCCGTGCCGGCATGGGCGTCGCGCGCGGCGAGGTCCGCGGTTTCACCGATGCCGATCTGCCGTACGGAACCGAACCGCTGGCCTACGCGCTCGCGTGCATCCGCGAGCGCGGATTCCACGCCGCGGTCGGCGACCGCACCCTGCCCGGATCGTCGTATGCGTCGGTCGGTCGCCTGCGGACCGTCGTGTCCGACGTCGCCAGCCTCGCGTTTCGCACGCTGGTCACCGGTGGGATCTATGACACGCAGTGCGGGTTCAAGCTGTTTCGAGGCGATGTCGCGGATGCCCTGTTCAAGGTGACCAGGATCGACCGCTTCGCCGCCGATGTCGAGCTGATCTACCTGCTCCTCAAATACCGCCTGGATATCAAGCGCATCCCCGTCCGGCTCGAGGACAACGCGTCGAGCTCCGTCCATGTTCTGCGCGACAGCGCGCGCGCCTTCATCGACATCGCCAGGATTCGCGCCAATTGGGCGAAAGGGAGATACGCGAGCCCAGCCCTGACCGCGTGCCTGGAGGGCGACCTGCCGGCGGCCCGAAATCAGGACGCGCCAATCCGTGGTCGCAATCCGGGATGATGGATCGCTGGCGGCGTGATGATGGACGGTTCGTCGCCGTCCTGGCGGTCATCGCGGCGGTTGTCTATTACGCGACGCAGCCCGCCCGGGTCGATCTCGACGGTTTCGTCCCGCTGGCCGACGCGCTCCTCCATGGGCGGCTCCACCTCGGGCCGGAATTCGGCTACCTCGAGCACGCCATCGGGCCCGACGGCGGCGGCTACATGCCGTACCCCCCGGCGCCCGTCCTGTTCGTGCTGCCATTCGTGGCGCTGCTCGGCCCGACCTTTGACCAGGGCATCGCGGCCGCGCTCGTCGGTACGCTCAACATCGTCTTGCTGTGGCGCGTCTTCTGTCGGCTCCGCGTTGCCCAGGTGTCGCGGCGCTGGCTGCTGGTCGCGTTCGCCTTCGGCAGCGTCCACTGGTGGGCCGCCGGCGAGGGCACGGTCTGGCTGTTCGCCCACCTCGCGGCGGTCTGTTTTGCCCTGTCGGCACTGCTGCTGGCCCTCGAACGGCAACGGCCGTTTGTCGCCGGCGTCCTGCTGGCCCTCGGGGCGGCCTCTCGAGTGCCAGTGGGGCTGACGCTTCCTCTTTATGCCGCCCTCTACATGCGCTGGCCCGTCCGCCTGCCGCCCAGGTTCGTCGGTTTCTCCATCAGGCCCATGATCCGGCTTGCGCTCGGGTTCTCCATCCCGGTCGCCTTCACGATGGCCTACAACGTGGCCCGGTTCGGCGATCCGGCTGAATTCGGCTACAACCTGACGCTCAACTCGCAGGGCCTGAGCGTCCTGACCGAATCGTGGTACCAGCAGGGGATCAATTCGCTCAGCTACATCCCGCGAAACCTCAACGTGATGCTGTTTCGAACCTTTGACTACGTCGAGGAATTCCCGTGGTTCCGCCCGAACTGGTTCGGGACCTCGCTCATCCTGACCACGCCGATCCTCCTCTGGTTGATCCGGGCGGGCGGTCGAAGCCGCCTGGTGATCTTCGGCTGGGTGTCGGTTGTCACCGGGCTCGCGCTGGTGATCACCCATGGGGGGCTCGGCTGGTCGCAGTTCGGCTACCGCCGGATCCTCGACGTGGCCCCGATCCTGTGGCTCATGCTTGGCTGGGTGTTTCGTCGTGGGATGTCGCGCGAGGCGAAGCTCGCCGTTGTGATCGGTGTCCTGGTCAACGCCTACGGCATATGGGCCATCGAAGTCCTGAAGTTCGTGTCGTTCTGACGATCAGGCGGTGAGGCCGTGACCGCGCGGACGATCCTCCATGTCGACCTTGACGCGTTCTTTGCCGCGGTCGAGCAGCGCGACCGGCCGGAGCTTCACGGGCGACCCGTGATCGTGGGTGGCGCGGGCGGCGAGGACGCGCGCGGCGTTGTCTCGGCGGCCAGTTATGAGGCGCGCGTGTTTGGGGTTCACTCGGCGATGTCACTGCGCGAGGCGTATCGGCGCTGCCCAGACGGCGTCTTTCTGCCGGTTGATGGGCGGCGCTACCAGGCGGCCAGCCGCGACGTGATGAAGGTCCTGGGCGCCTTTACCCCGCAGATCGAGCCAATCTCGATTGATGAGGCGTTTCTCGACGTGACGCGGTCCGCGGCGCTGTTTGGTGATGGCGAATCGATCGCACGCCAGATCAAGGCCGCCGTCCGGGCCGAGGTGGGTCTCACCGTGTCCGTGGGCGTCGCCGGCACCAAGCTCGTGGCCAAGGTCGCCTCGGACCTGGGCAAGCCGGACGGCCTGGTCGTCGTGCCGCCCGGCGAGGAGGCCGCATTCCTGGCGCCGTTGCCAATCGGCCGGTTATGGGGGGTTGGCGAAAAGACGGCCGCGGCGCTGGCCGAATACTCGGTCCGCACGATCGGCGATCTTGCCGCGCTGCCGGCCGATCTCCTCGTGCGACGGTTTGGCAAGCACGGTGCCTCCCTCATCGAGCGCGCCCGAGGAATCGATGCGGACCCGGTCCACGAGGGCGATCCAGCCAAGTCGGTGGGCCACGAGCACACCTTCGAGGTCGACACCAGCGACCCGGAGGTGATCGAACGTACGCTGCTGGCGATGGCCGATGGGGTGGCCAGTCGACTCCGATCGGCGGGCGTCCGGGCGGGCACCGTCGCCGTGAAGATCCGGGACTCGGGGTTTCGGACGATCACGCGCCAGCGAACCCTCGCCGAGCCGACGGATCTGACGGAGCCGATCTACCAGGCAGCTCTCGATCTGGCACGGGAGGAGGTCCGCGGGAAGAGGATCCGCCTTCTTGGCGTCACGGCCTCGGGTCTTGGGGAACGCGAGCAGCTAGCCCTATTCGAGCCGATCGAGCCGCGGCGGCGCCGTGCCGTTGAGGCGGCGGATTCGCTCCGGCGCCGGTTTGGCGATCGAGCTCTCACGCGGGCGCGGCTGCTGGATGCGGGTCTGCCTGCACCGTTCGAGCGCGATCCGCGCAACCCGCTGGACCGGCGAGCCCGCGGCCTTCCAACCGACCTTTCCGCGCGCCCTGACGGGATGCCACCGAGTGACAGCCAAGGTGACACGGACGTCGACGAGATTCCGCCTGAAGACGCTTGACATCGAACAGGTGTTCGGTCTAAAGTCTGGAGTAATCGAACAGACGTTCTGTCGGACGCGTGCCCCGGACGAC
>JANNQZ010000345.1:0-14626 GCA_031401015.1 Chloroflexota bacterium
CGTCACCTGGCTCGCCCTGCACCGAAACGTTGCCGTGTCCGACCCGGAGGCGCTGCGTGCCCTGGCCGCTGACGTCGAGCTGGCCACCGATGATGTCGGGCGATTGGCACGGGTGCTGGTCGATGGCGTGGACCGCACGGCCGACGTCCACACTCCGTCGGTCGACGCGGCCGTCTCGGCAGTGTCGGCGGTGCCTGAACTGCGTGCGACGCTGCTCAGGCGCCAGCGGACACTTGCCGCGGGCGGAGGAATCGTCATGGCTGGCCGCGATATCGGGACGGTCGTGCTGCCGGATGCAGACCTGAAGCTGTTCCTCGACGCATCGGTCGAGGAGCGCGCCCGACGCCGGGTCGACGAACGGGGGCTCGAACCGGCCGGCGAAGCAGCGGTTGCCATCCTGGATGCCTTGCGCGAACGCGACCGCACCGATTCGACCCGCGCCGTGGCGCCGCTCTTTCCTGCGGCTGACGCCAGAATCATCGCGACCGACGGGAATCGGTTCGATGACACGGTAGACGCGGTTGCGGGGGCCATCCTGGATGCCGAGGCACGCGGGGCAGCCGCGGAGGCCGGGACGACCCTGACTCGATGAACGAGCGCCCGATCCCCGAGCCGATCGACGGCTCAGTCACGCCGCTAATCACGTTTCTGACCCTCGCCGGCCGGACCGTCTGCCGCGCCATCAGTCGGATCTCGATCGAGGGCGACGTCGATCAGATCCCGCTACACGGACCACTGATCCTTGCAGCGAACCACGCCTCCAACCTGGATGTGCCGGTGCTCGGTTCGTGGCTGATCCCGCGGCTCGGCCGACGGATCCACTGGCTGGGCAAGAAGGAGGTCTTCGACTGGCCGATCGTCGGCTGGCTGGCGACCCACGGCGGCGTGCACCCGGTGGACCGCGGCGCGGCCGACGTCGAGGCCTTCCGGCTGGCCCAGCGCATCCTGGATGCCGGCCAGGTCCTGTTCGTCTTCCCTGAAGGCACGCGCAGCGCTGATGGTGCGCTCCAGCTGGCCCGCGACGGCGTTGCCTTGCTGGCCCTGCGGACCGGGGCGCCCATCCTGCCCATCGGGATCGGCGGCTCTGATCGCGTCTGGCCGAAGGGCCAGCGCCTCCCGCACCCGGGCGGGCATGTCATGGTTCGCATCGGGCGACCGTTCCGGCCGGCGGACGAGCTGCCGCCAGGGACCGCAAGATCGGCGGCCAAGGGCCTGACCACGACAATGATCATGCGACGGATCGCGGGCCTTTTGCCGGCACGTCAGCGCGGCGTCTACGGCGACGTCCCGGGCGACCGTGCAGCGGGCGGCGCGGGCGATCGTCCGGCCAGCGGCCCGCCGTGAACGAGAGATCGTCCAACCCCGTGCGATAATCGGGCCATGGGTACCGTCGCCGAGATCCGCATCGCCAAACGCACCGGCTTCTGCTATGGCGTTCGCGAGGCGATCGACATGGCCAAGGAGGCTTCGGCGGCCGGCAAGGAGACCCACACGCTGGGGCAGGTCGTGCACAACGAAGGCGTCATCCGCGACCTCCACGACCTCGGCATCGAGACGGTCGAAACGCTCGACGACGTGGACCACGGGGCCGCCGTTGTCATTCGTGCGCATGGCGTCCGGCCGGAGGTGATGGCGCGCGCGGAAGCCCGCGGGCTCGAGGTCATCGATGGCACCTGCACCTGGGTTATCCAGGAGCACCGGGAGCTGACCAAGCTCGTTGAAGAGGGGTACACGATCGTTCTCCTCGGGACGCCAAAGCATGCCGAAGTGATGGGCATGCTCGGCTTTGCCCCGGATGCCATCGTGGTCGACGAGGAAGCCGAATGGGACGCCGCGATCCCGCGCCGGAAGCGGATGGCCCTGATTTCGCAGTCCACGCAGCCGCCCTGGAAGTTCGAGAAGCTGGCCGCGCTGATGGTCTCGCGCGCGCACGAACTCAAGATCGTCAACACGGTCTGCCCGGTCACCATCCGGCGGCAGGAGGACACCCTGGAGACGGCCGCCGCCGTGGACATGATGGTCGTCGTGGGTGGCCGATCCAGCGCCAACACCAAGGAGCTGACGCGCCTGTGCGAGATCACCGGCACACCAGCGATTCAGGTCGAGAGCGTTCGCGAGCTGACGGACGCCACTCCCTTTGCGACGGCGCGGATCGTGGGTGTCACTGGAGGAACGTCGACCCCGATCGAGGATCTGCGCGACGTCGCCGAGCGGATCCTGACGCTCGCCGGGACGGCCGACGTTCAGGCTGTCGCCGCCGAGCTCGCGACCGCTGCCCTGCGCCATGCGGCCACGCCGGCCGGTCGGACAACCTCGCTCCGAGCAGCCACGCGACCGAGCATCGACGTCGGCGCGGCCTGACTCGTGGCCAGCACGAGGGGCGGGATCCCGGTCGTTGCCATCGTCGGGCGGCCAAACGTCGGCAAGAGCACGCTGTTCAACCGCTTCCTCGGACAACGGTCGGCCATCGTGGAGGATCGCGCCCGGACCACCCGCGATCGCCTGTACGGGGACACCGAGTGGAACGGCCGGCGGTTCGTGATCGTCGACACCGGCGGTCTCGAGATCGACCCGGACGATCCGATCGAGGCCCGCGTCCAGGAGCAGGCAAGGTTGGCGATCGCCGAGGCAGACGTGATCCTGTTCATCGTCGATGCGATCAGCGGACCGACGCCGGCCGACCTCGAAGCCGCGGCCATCCTGCGGCGTGCCAGCGCGCCGGTGATCGTGGTGGTCAACAAGGCGGACAACGAGAAGCGCGAGCTCGAGGCCGCCGAATTCCACTCGCTCGGCTGGGATGAGACGTACGCGATCTCTGCGACCCACGGTCGCGGGACCGGCGACCTGCTCGACGCGATCGTGTGGGCGCTGCCGCCGGAGAGCGAGGCCGAGGTGGCTCGCAAGGAGCGCGCGGCAGAGGCGGAATCGTGGGCGACGGAGGTCGCGGCCGGGCGGCTGGAGCCATTCGTGGTCGGTGATCCGGAAGCTGACGAGGAGGCCGATGACGGCGGCGTCACGATCGACCCGACCGACGCCGAAGCCCGGCGCTGGGACGCCGCGATGGCTGCAGACGCTGACGGCGAGCCCGCGGCCATCGCCTTTGTCGGTCGCCCGAACGTCGGCAAATCCAGCCTGCTCAACGCACTGTTGGGCGAAGATCGGGCGATCGTTTCGGAGATCCCCGGGACGACGCGGGACGCGATCGACACCCGGCTCGCGTGGGGGCGCAGCGAGATCGTCCTGATCGATACGGCCGGGATCCGGCGACGCGGCAAGGTTGCCTCGGGTCCCGCCGCGGAACGCTACTCCACGTTGCGCGCCCTGCACGCCCTTTCGCGTGCGGACGTCGCGGTGCTCGTGATCGATGCCGTAGAGGGGCTGACGTCGCAGGATGCCCATGTGGCCGGCTATGTCGTCGAGGAGGGCAAGGGGCTCGTGATTGCGGTCAACAAGTGGGACCTGGTGGCCGACAAAACGGACCGGACCTTTGACCAATATACCGAGTGGATTCGCAACGAGGTGCCGTTCCTCGATTTCGCCCCGATTGTCTCGATCAGCGCGAAGACCGGCCAGCGTGTCGGGCGGGTGCTGGAGGCCGCGATCGATATCTGGGGTGAGCGGCGCAAGCGCATCTCAACGGGGGAGCTGAACCGCGTCCTGAACGCGGCGACCGACCGGACGCCGCCGCCGCCGGTCCGCGGCCACCGGCCAAAGCTGTTTTATGCCACGCAGGCCGCCGTCGCGCCGCCAACGTTTGTTTTCTTTGCGTCTGACGCCTCCGCGGTGCACTTCAGCTACCGGCGGTACCTCGAGAATCGGTTGCGCGAGACGTTCGGTTTCGACGGGACCCCGATCCGCCTGGTGTTCAGGGATCGATCGTCGGTCAAGTTGCCGCGCCGGAAGAACCTTCGAAGCACGCCCGCGCCGGCTGGCCGCGGCGCCAGCCGCGGCGGATCACTCCGGAGCGGCGTGGCCGGACGAGCCAGCAAGCCCCGCTGATGGCGGGTCCGCGGGTCGCGGTCGTCGGGGCCGGGGCATGGGGGACGACGCTGGCCCGGCTGATCGGGACCGTTGAGCCCGTCACCTTGCTGTGTCATTCGCCCGCGGCTGCCGACGAGATTTCGCGCACCCGGCGGAACGAGCGCCGGCTGCCCGGAGTCGGGTTGCCTGACCACCTCATGCCAACGGCGGAACCCGCCGCCTTGGTCGACGCTGTGGATCTGGTGATCTTCGCCACGCCGTCTCGCTTTCTGCGCGGGATGGTGATGTCAGTCGCGCCTCACCTTGCCCCGGGAGCGGACCTGTTGTCGGTGGTCAAGGGTCTCGAGGCAGGGAGCCTGCACCGAATGAGCGAGGTGATCGCGGATGCCGGCGGTTTCCCCGTGGAGCGGGTGGCGGCACTATCCGGCCCGAACCTCGCGCTTGAGATCGCCCGGGGACTCCCGGCGTCGGCCGTGGTTGCTTCGTCAGAGGCGGCGCTCGCGCAGCGGGTGGTCGCCCGGCTCGGACGGCGCGAGTTCCGGCTCTATGTCAACCGCGACATCCTGGGTGTGGAGCTGTGCGGGGCGCTCAAGAACATCGTGGCGATCGCTGCAGGCGCCGCCGATGCCCTCGGGTTTGGCGATAACGGCAAGGCCGGGCTCATCACGCGAGGACTGGCGGAAATGACCCGGGTCGGGATCGCCGCGGGGGCAAACCCACTGACGTTCGCCGGGTTGGCCGGCATCGGTGATGTCATCGCCACGTGCGCATCCGGGCTCTCGCGCAACCACCGGCTGGGGGCAGAGCTGGCGCGTGGTCGCCCCTGGTCAGAGATCGAGGCGACGCTGCCGGGCACGGCCGAAGGCGCCTATACCGTGGACGCGGCCCTGGCTTTGGCCGGCCGCCTCGGGGTCGAGATGCCGATCGCCCAGGAAGTCCACAACGCCCTGTTCGAGGGCAAGAGCGTCCAACGCTGCCTCATTGACCTGCTCGCCCGCGAATCGAAGGACGAGCTGGCCGACTACGGACGCTGGCTCCAGCAGGTCGGCGGCCCGATCTCCTGAGCCTCGGCGATCGCCGCCCGCCTAATAGGAGACGCGCACCGCCACCCAGTCAAGCGAGAAGTCGCGCGAGGTTGAACCCGCACCGTTGCTCAGTCGGACCCGGAAGTTGGGGTTCGAGAAGTCGCCGACGCCCCAGGTCCGGCCCCAGGTGTCCGTGGTCCCGCCCAGGACACGCGTCGACTCCGTCATTCCCAGGGTTGTCGTCGTCTTGGCCGCCGTCCACGTCAGACCGCCGTCCCACGAAACCTGGACGCAGATCCTGGGGGAACCGGAAGTGCTGTCGGCCCACGCGTCGAGCAGGACCTCAATCCCCTTGATCGTCGCGCCATTCGGGAACGCCGGGACGCCGAACTCGCGGTAGGCGTGCTTGTCCTTGCCGCCGCTGGTGCAGGAGGAGGCGGAGTTTGTGCCGCTGTTCAGGTCGATGGCAGCGCCGCCGCCATCCGTGTATGCATTCGCTGGAGCCGACTCGTAGCCGTTGCCGTCTCCCGCGCCCGCTGTCACGGCCTCGTTGGCCGTCGGGCTGAGGAGCCCGGTGTTGCCGGTCGGAGTCGAGGTCGGAGTTGGAGTCGGGGTCGGGGTCGGAGTCGGTCCGGGGGTACCGAGATCCAGGCTGTACAGGAGATGATTGTTGGTTGTGCTGGAGGAGGTGACGACGCCCTTGGTCGTAGCGGTGAACAGCGCATCGCGGACGGACGCCGCGGTCGCCCCGGGGTTCGCCCCGAGGTAGAGGGCAGCCACGCCGGCCGCGTGGGGCGAGGCCATCGAAGTGCCACTGATCGTATTGGTCGCCGCATCGCTGGTGGTCCAGGCGGAGGTGATGCTCACCCCTGGCGCAAACCAGTCCACGCACGAGCCGAAGTTGGAGAACGACGCTCGCGCATCGTTGCTGCCGGTCGCGCCGATCGTCATCGCGTTCGGCGTACGCGCGGGCGAGGAATTGCAGGCGTTGGCATTGTCATTGCCGGCTGCGACCGCATAGCTGACGCCATCGGCGATCGAATTGGTCACGGCCGCATCCACGGCATCCGACGCGCCACCGCCAAGGCTCATGTTGGCGACGGCTGGATTGGTCCCGGTATGGTTCCCGGTGACCCAGTCAATCCCGGCGATGACCCCGGCCCAGGTCCCCGATCCCTGGCAGTTGAGGACCCGAACGGCGACAAGTGTCACCCCCTTGGCCACGCCGTACGTTGCGCCGCCGACGGTGCCGGCAACATGCGTGCCGTGCCCGTGGCAGTCATCGGCGATGTCGTCCGAGTCAACGGTGTCGCGGCCGTGGACGGCCCGGCCGCCGAATTCGGTGTGGGAGACCCGGATGCCCGTGTCGATGATGTAGGCGGTGACGCCCGCGCCGGTCTGGTTGTACACATAGTGCCCGTCGAGGGGCAGGTCTCGTTCGTCGATCCGGTCGAGGCCCCAGGTCGGATTCACCTGATCGCCGAGGACGCTTACCGGCCCGTCCAGTTCGATGCTCGCGATGTTGGGATTCGCTCGGAGCGCACCCGCCGCGGCGGCTGAAACCCTTGCGGCGAAGCCGTGGATCGCCGATCGGTACACATAGCGCGTCGAGAACCGCAGATCACGTCCGAGGCTCGCCGCGAGGTCAGCCGGGTCACCGGCGCCATCGCGGAAGACAACGATGACGTCCTGGTCGGGGCCGGCAGCAGCTGTCGGGACGCTGGCCACGGCCGCCAGGAGCAGGGCAGAAGACAAAACGGCGAGCCGGCGGGCAGATCGAACCATGATTGGGACCCCGAGCGGATGATGACCGCGCCAGTATCAATTGATCCGACCAGCGCCGCAAGGCACCAAACGACCCTGTACCCACTCAGCCGGATCGGATTGAGGGTCCCCGGCGTAGTGAAACGGGTGCATCGGCGCAACAGGAGCGAGCGTTGGCCGGTGGTAGACTCCGCGAGCGTCGGGGCGTGGCGCAGTCTGGTAGCGCACCAGTCTGGGGGACTGGTGGTCGTCGGTTCAAATCCGGCCGCCCCGACCATTACCGTTCGCGTGAAGCGACGCAGATGGCCACGCAGGTGGGCACTGGCGCGGTCGAGGGTCCACGCTGATCGATGGCCTGGCGAACTGATGGAGGGACCGCGTTGGCTGGGGTCCGGATCATGCATTTCCGCTGGCGCCTCGGGCCGTGACGGAATCGTCTGACGAGGGACCGTCCGATAGCCGCGCGCCGGACCAAGTTGTGGGCACGGACGCGTTGCCGTCGATACCCGACCGGGCGGGCGTCGACGACCAGGCGCCGACTCCAACGCCGGCCTCGGGCTGGGTCATGCCGGGGTCGCTGGCGGCCGTTTCTGTGGGTGTGGAGGGCTTTGGCATTGCCGGCATCTGGCCGCGGTGCGTCGCCTATCTGATTGACAGCCTGCTCGCGTCGGCTATCCCGTACGTCCTGATCATCTTTGCTCTCGACTGGACGGACCTGTTCCGGTACGCCATCGACGCCGCGGAGACGGGTAGCTCCGCGATCTACACACTCCCCCTTACGGTGAACATGGCGCTGGTGGCGGCGATCTCACTTGGGATCAGCTTCGCCTACTTCGTGGGGTTCTGGTCTTCGGCACGTCGGGCGACACCGGGAATGCGCCTGCTCCAGATCCGCGTCGTTGAATCGAGCACCAACGGGACGCTTTCACTTGGCGCGGCGATCAGGCGGTGGATCGCCTTGGGTATGCCGTTTTCCTTTTTGGCCCTCGTGGCGCCGCTCGCGATCATCGCCACGATCGTCACGAACCTCCTCCCATTGGTGCTATTGCTGACGACGATGGCCAGCGATCGACACCGGGGTCTCCACGACCGCTGGGCAGGATCGCTCGTCATCCGGGCTCGATCGAGCGGTGCCCCAGCCACGGCGCTGGGGTGTCTCGCACTGATCGGCCTCGCGATCGCGATCGGCGCCGTCGTGGCCTGGGTCATCCTTGCGACCATTGGGCCCGACTTGCTGCCGCTCTTTGAGGAATTCCGGTTCCGGACGCCGTCCATCACGGCCTAGGCACGGGACCTGACGGAGGCCTCCCACCGGTCCATACACTGGTCGCGTGACTCGAACTGACGAAGATGCGCCCCTGCTCGACATGTCGCCCGACGCGTTCCGGGCGGCCGCTCACGCGGTCGTGGACGTGATGGCCAACTATCTCGAGACGATCGAACGACGCCCGGTCTTCCCGGCCATCGAGCCGGGTTCCCTGCGCCCTCTGTTTCCGGCCTCGGCGCCCGAGGACTCCGAGGCGATCGACGCCATCCTCGCCGACTACCAACGATTGATCGAACCGAACGCCACGCACTGGCAGCACCCCGGTTTCCTGGCCTATTTCGGCACGACTGCGTCAGGCCCGGGGATCCTGGGCGAAATGCTGACCGCGACGCTCGGCCAGAACCCGATGCTCTGGCGGACCTCACCGATCGGCACGGAGCTCGAGGGGGTCGTCGTTGACTGGCTGCGCCAGGCGCTGGGCCTGCCCGACACCTTCGACGGTCTGCTCACGGATACGGCCTCGACCTCGACCCTCATCGCGCTGGCGGCCGCACGAGAGGCCGCCGGGACCGATGCCGCCGCGAGGGGACTGGCGGGTCGTGACGACCTGGGCCCGGGACTGCGTGTGTACGCCTCGGCAGAAGCGCACAGTTCAGTCGAGAAGGCGTGCATGACCCTGGGCCTTGGGCGGGTGTCACTCGTGAGGATCGCGACGAACGACCGTTTCGAGATGCTCGCCGACGCCCTCGCTGACGCGATCACGGCAGACCGTGCGGCGAATCTTCGCCCGATCGCGATCGTGGCAACCGTCGGGACTACGTCTTCGACCTCCGTTGATCCGGTCGCCGAGATCGCGGCGATTGCCGAACGCGAGGGTCTGTGGCTCCACGTCGACTCGGCCTACGCCGGCGTGGTGGCGATGCTGCCGCATCGGCGCGGGGCGTTCGAAGGCTGGGAGCGGGCCGACTCGATCGTGGTCAATCCGCACAAGTGGCTGTTCACGCCGCTCGATGCCTCGTTGCTCCTGACTCGACACATGCCGCAGTTGCGCGCCGCATTCAGTCTCGTCCCGGAGTACCTGCGGACGCTGGATCGCACGGTGTCCGTCCGCGACTACAATGAGTACACGCCGCAACTCGGTCGGCGCTTTCGAGCGCTCAAGCTGTGGATCCAGTTGCGCTGGTTCGGGCTCGAAGGACTCCGCCAGCGGATCGAACGGCACCTTGAACTCGCCGCCGACCTCACGGCTGCTGTTGGAGCCGACCCGGACTGGGAGTTGCTGGCGCCCGTTCCGTTCTCCACCGTGTGCCTCCGCTGGCGCCCCGCAGCGCTCGCCGGCAGGGCCTCCGAGGACGGGATCGCCGAACGCCTCAACGACGCCAACGTCGCGATCATGGATGCCGTCAACCGGACCGGCGAGGTCTTCCTGTCGCATACACGATTGGACGGCGTGTTCACGATCCGGGTGGCCATCGGCAGCCTTCGAACTGAAGCGCGTCACGTCTCGCGAGCCTGGGAGTTGCTGCGAGCAGCAGCGGCCGACCAGCGCATCGACTCGCGATGCGTCGATAATGACGGTCACTCGCGACCCCGCAGGAGGCCTGTCTGACCCGTGCCACCGATTGATGAGTTGACGCGTATCGAGCCGGCGCATCTTGACCGGCTCGATCACCAGGGCATCTTCACGACAGGGTTGCTGCTCGAGGTGTCCGAGACGCCGACCCGCCGGCAGACCCTGGCCGATCAGGTCGACGCCACGACCAACGACGTCCTGATGTGGCGCGACGAGGCACTGATGCTCAACCTGGCAGGCTTTGGACCGGCTGAGCATCAGCTCCTGATCCAGGCGCGGATCGATGGTCTGCGCGCGATCCTGGACCTGTCACTGGAGGCGTTTCGCGAGCGGATCCGCAGCGCAGCCATCGAACTGAAGGTCGGCTCGCCCTCCGACCTGACCATGGAGGGCTGGTGGGACCAGGCGAAGACGCTCGAGGACGAGTGACCGCGGTTTGAGCGCGGTCGCCCGATCGATGCCTCGGCGACTAGGATTGGCCGGTGCATCCCGTCGGCGATCGTCTTGCGGCACTCGCGGTCGCCCTGGCCACGGCCATTGTGCTCGTCACGGTGGCCGTCCTGCCGTTCCTGACGCCCCAGTGGGTATCCTTCGAGCAGGGCCGCGCGAATGCGATTGGCTGGACTGGGTACACGCCGGACGAACTCAACATGGCCTCGAACGCGATCCTGGGAGACCTCGTGCTCGGCCCGCCGGACTTCGATGTCGAGGTGGGCGGGGTCGCCGTCCTGGACGAGGACGAGCGTGGGCATATGCGCGACGTTCGCTCGATCTTCGTGGGGCTGTGGCTGCTGGCCGCCGGGTCCGTCGTCGTGCTTCTGGCGGCGAGTCGACGCCGCGATCGCTCGGTCTTCTGGCGTGCTGTCCGACGCGGCGCTCTCGGCCTTGCCCTGGCCATCGTGGTAGCAGGGGGTGTCGCCCTTGTCGCCTTCGACGTCCTCTTCGAGCTTTTTCACCGGCTGCTCTTTCCGGCTGGCTCGTACACCTTTGACCCCCTGACGCAGCGGCTCGTGCAGCTCTTCCCGTTCCAGTTCTGGCAGGAGACCGCGATCGCCGTCGGCGTCGTGATCATCGTGCTTGCCCTGGGGCTGGCACAGACCGCCGCGCGCCGCGCGATCGTCGCCGACTCGGGTCGAGGCGCGAATGAGAAGTTCGCGGGCGTGGTGGAGCCGTGACGGCGCTGCCGGATCGTGCGCCACTGAGCGTCGAGGACGCGCTTGCGGCAATCCTGAACGAAGCCGGACCGGTCGAGTCGGAACGGTTGCCGACAGCCGTGTCGCTGGGACGGGTCGTGGCGGCGCGCGTGACGGCGCGCGTCTCGTTGCCGCCGTGGGCCAACTCGGCGATGGACGGCTACGCGGTGCGGGCCGCGGACACGTCGCAGGCGCGCGAGGCGGCGCCGGTGGCGCTGCGCGTGATTGGCGACATCGCCGCAGGCGCCGCCCCGTCCGTTGCGGTCATCGCCGGGACCGCGGTCCGGATTGCCACGGGCGCCCGGCTCCCCGAGGGTGCCGATGCGGTCGTGCCGGTAGAACTGACGAGCCCGCAGGACGCCGGAGGGCGGATAGGCGCCCGCGGTCGTGACGCAGTTGGCCCGGTCCCGGCCGGCTGCCTCGTCCACGAAGCGGTCGCGCCCGGCGGGTCCGTTCGGGCGGTGGGCAGCGATCTCGAAGCAGGCGCCACGCTGCTCGTGCCCGGCACCGCGATCACCCCTGCGGGGGTCGCGCTCATGGCCGCTGCCGGAGTAGACCAGGTCATCGTGCATCGCCGACCGCGCGTCGGCGTGCTCACCACAGGGGACGAGATTCGAGAGCCCGGGGAGGCCCTCGGTCCCGCCGGTATTCCGGATGCCAATGGTCCCGGACTTCGAGCCCAGGTTGCCGCTGCCGGTGCCGAAGCGATCGATCTCGGCATTGCGAAGGACGATCTGGCCGACGTGCTCAAGCGACTGCGGGGCGGCGTCGAGATTGGAGCAGATGTCCTGATCGTGTCGGGCGGCGTATCCGTTGGGCCCTACGACGTGGTGAAGACGGCCATGGAGACCATCGGCCGGGTCGACCTCTGGCGGGTGGCCGTCCAGCCCGGGAAGCCGTTCGCGTTTGGCACGGCGCCGCGGCCCGGTGGCGGCGCTCCCATTCTCGTCTTTGGACTGCCCGGCAACCCGGTTTCTTCGGCGGTCACCTTCGAGTTGTTCGTGCGTCCCGCGATTCGGCGGCTGGCCGGTCGGCTCGATCTCCTGCGGCCGCAGGATCGCGCGGTGCTGGGGGAGTCGGTGACCAAGAGTCAAGGTCGGCGTGCCTTCCTTCGCGTCATCGTCGAGCGTTCCGACGATGCGGCGCCTGTCCGCGACGAACGTGGCCGCCTGAAGATTCGGCTGGCGGGTGGGCAGGGAAGCCACGTCATCTCCGCCCTCGCCGCGGCAGATGGGCTGGCGATTGTTCCGGAAGCCGATGATTCCCTACCCGCCGGCGCCGAGGTCGCCCTCTGGTGGCTTGATCGCGGCTGACCCGGAGCGGCTATCCTCGGCGCATGACGGATCACAACCCAGCGCGCGGACCAGCCCCGAGATCGGAACGTCGGCGACTCACCCACGTTGACCGATCCGGGCGGCCGCGGATGGTGGACGTCTCGGCCAAGCCGAGCACCGCCAGGCGAGCCGTGGCTGAGGCGACGGTTGCGGTCTCACCCGAGACGATGAGCCTGGTCATCGACGGCGGGGGCGCCAAGGGCGACGTGCTTGGCGTGGCGGAGCTGGCCGGCGTGATGGGCGGCAAGCGAACGAGCGACTTGATCCCGCTGTGCCACCCGCTTGCCCTGACCGACCTCGTGGTGGCGATCACGCCGGACCGCGCCGCCGGCGTCCTGCGCATTCGGGCCGAAGCGGCCACAACCGGGCAGACCGGCGTCGAAATGGAGGCAATGACCGCGGCATCGGTCGCGGCCCTGACCGTATACGACATGGTCAAGGGCGTGGAACGTGGCGTGGAGATTCGTGGCGTGCGCTTGATCTCAAAGACAGGTGGCAACAGCGGGACCTGGGTGCGCACGCCCGGACCCGTCGATGATCGCCCGGTGCGTCGCCCCGGCGAACGGATGGCGGGCCGAACCGGTCCGATGCGCAAGGGCGGCGGGTGAGCGTAGCGGCCAAGCGCACCGCGCTCGTCATCACGGCCAGCGACAGGGCGGCTGCCGGGCGGCGCGAGGACACCTCGGGATCCGGTGTCGCGGACCGCCTCGCCGGCCTCGGCTACCTGGTCGAGCGGCAGATCATCCCGGACGAGCAGGCGTCAATCGAGCGAGCGCTCATCGACGGTGCCGCCCGCCATCCGCTGGTCCTCACGACCGGCGGAACGGGACTGACACCCCGGGACGTGACCCCGCAGGCAACTCGCGGGGTGATCGATTACGAGGTCCCCGGTCTCGCCGAGGCGATGCGCGCCGCGGGTCGCGCGAGCACGCCCTTTGCCGATCTGTCCCGGGGCGTCGTCGGCGTCCGCGATCGGTCGCTCATTGTGAATCTGCCAGGGAGTCCGAAGGGCGCCCTGGAATCGCTCGCGGCCATCGAAGCGGTGCTGGAGCACGCGCTCGAAACCCTCGCCGGGCCGTACGATCACGGTGGAGGACCACCGAAGCCGGGAGAACCGACCGCGTGATGTTCGCCCCATTCGAGCACGTTCCGGGCTACCCGCTCGTCTTTCCCATGTTCTGGGGGGCGTTCGCGCTCTTCATCCTCGTGATGGCGCGCCGGCTGCGCGTGTTCACGGCCGTGCGTGCAGGGGGACCTGCGGCATCGGCAGACCTGGGGCGGCGGACGTGGGGACTGGTCCGCTACGCCCTCCTGCAATCGAAGATGTTCCGCTGGACCGGACCAGGCGCCATCCATTATGTCGTCTTCCTGGGCTCAACGATCCTGCTCACCGCCAACATCAACATCGTCACCGGCGGGCTGCTGCAGGCGGTCGTGTCGTGGCCGTTCGGCGGGGCGATCTGGACCTTCCTGACCGGACTCCAGAATCTCATCGCAGTGGCCGTCCTCACCGTGGTCATCTACCTGTTCTGGCGCCGCCTCGTCGGGCGTCCGTCACGGCTGAGCCTGGATCGGACCGGCCTGCTCATCCTGACGATGATCACCCTGGTTGCCTCGACGGAATTCTTCGCACAGACGTTCGAGGTGGCGGCCTACGGCGAGATCCCGGGCGCCGTCGTGAATAACGTGCTGGCCGCGCCATTGCGCTCCCTGGCGCCCGACGCGACGCGCCTGGGCTTCGTGATCCTGTGGTGGGCGCACGTCGTCGTGTTGGCATCGTTCCTGCTGTTCATCCCCACCAACAAGCACTTTCACGTTTACACGAGCTTCGTCAACGTGTGGTTCCGAAAACTCGCGCCGCGCGGCGTGCTGCCCCAGCTGGACCTTGAGGACGAGACCGCCACCTTTGGCCTGCGGACCCTGCAGGATCTGGGCTGGAAGGACCTGCTCGACGGGTTCACCTGCACCGAGTGCGGGCGCTGCCAGGAGGCCTGTCCGGCCTGGCACACGGGGAAATCGCTCAACCCCAAGACCTTCATCATGGGCATCCGGGACATGGCCGAGGATGCCGAGCGGACGATCGACATCATCCCCAACTCGCCGATCGTGCGGCAGACCTACGGGCTCGACGACACCACACTGGCGCCGGCCGCGCTGGCTCGCCCGATCGTCGACACGGCGATTCCGTACGACGCGGTGTGGGACTGCGTCACTTGCGGAGCGTGCGTGGAGGCCTGTCCGGTCCTGATCGAGCACGTCGACAAGATCGTCGGCGTGCGGCGCAACCTCGTCCTGGAAGACTCGCGGTTCCCCGACGAGCTAACGCCGGCGTTCCGGGCGATGGAGAACCAGGGCAACCCGTGGGGCCAGCCCTCGAGCGCCCGGGCGGACTGGACCCGGAGCCTGCCGTTCGAGGTGCCGGTCGTGGCTGCGGTCGCGGCGGCGGGCGGACTCGCCGATCTCGAGGTCCTCTACTGGGTCGGCTGCGC
>JANNQZ010000346.1:0-11608 GCA_031401015.1 Chloroflexota bacterium
CCATGTCGATGAACGGCGAGACGTAGAATTCCTTGTCCATGGAGGCGACGAACGTGGGCCCGCCCCCGGGTCGACGCAGGGTATAGAGGTGCCGCTCCAGGTGGGTGTTGTGGACCTCGACGATGACCACCTGCAGCTCCCCAGACGGATCCCGGCACAGAAAGAAGCTGGCCGGGTTGAACACGTAGCCAAGGACGCGCAGGTTCGTGATCAGCGTGAGTCGCCAGCCCTCGGGATCGAGACCCTCGGCGCGAAGGTGCGCCCAGATCGATTCGCGAAGGTCGTCCGCCGGCGGATCGAGATGGTCGTCGTCCCGGAAGGTCAGGACGTTCGGGCGGTTGCGACCAACCAGCCGGAGTGACGCGGCGACCTCGTCGAGCTCGGCAAGGTCGAGCGCGAAATAGTAGACATCGTGCTCGAGCGCATACACGAACGGGCGGGCCCGTCGATGCCGCACCGTGCCCTCGAGCAGGTGCGATCTCATGCCGCTCGCTCCGCCGACTCGGCATGCAGCAGCGCGGCGACCTCGAAGCCGGATCGACAACCATCCTCGTGGAAGCCGTACCCCAGGTGGGCGCCGGCGAAATAGGTACGCCGCCGGCCCTGGAGCCCACGGAGCGCAGCCTGGGCTGCCAGCGTCTGGAAGGTGTAGAGCGGGTGACGCATCGCACGGTCCACGATGATGTGTCGCGGCCGCACCCGGTCGCCCGGGTTCACCGACACGCAATACTGGACCGGACCGGCGATCGACTGCAGTCGGTTCATGTGGTACGTCATCGTGAGCGCCTCGCCCGGACGTTCGCAGTCCTGCTGTTCCACGTTCCAGGACGCCCAGGCGCCCGATCGTCGCGGCAGCAATCGGGTGTCCGTGTGGAGCACGACCTGGTTGGTCGAATACTCGAAGGCACCCAGGGCGGCTCCCTCAACCGCATCGGCGTCGTGAAGCAGGCGCAAGGCGTCATCGGCGTGCGTGGCCAGGACGACCGCGCCGAACCCCTCGCTCGAGCCGTCCCGGGTATGGATCGTGACACCGGCGCTGTCGCGCACGATACCCACGACCGGGTTACCGGAGCTGACCGTCCCGACCGGGAGTGCCGAAACGATCCGGTCGACATACTCCTTCGACCCACCCTTGATGGTTCGCCACTGCAACGCATTGCCGTACCCAATCAGACCATGATGGTCGAGGAAGCGGAGCAGGTAGTCCATCGGAAACTCCAGGATTCGATCGGCCGCCGTGGACCAGACGGCGGAGGTGATCGGGATCAGGAAGTGGTTGCGAAACCCCGGTCCGAACCCCCTGTCGTCGAGATAGTCGCCCAGCGTCGCGCGCGACGAGGTCGCCCCATCGATCGTGCGCCGGGCGTCCCGGTAGAACCGCAGGGTGTCCGCCATCATCCGCCAGTGCCCCGGACGGCCAAGTGCCTCAGGCTGGGCGAAGTATCCGCGGAACCCCCGCGAACTGAACTCGACGGCACAGGCGCGGCACATGGATCCAAGGGACATGTCGCTGGGTTGCGTGACCACGCCGAGCTCGGCGAGCAGACCCACGAAGTGCGGGTAGGTGTGCTCGTTGTAGACGATGAAGCCGGTGTCCACGGATACGGGTCCCGCGTCCGAATCGAGCACGACCGTCTTGACGTGGCCGCCGACGGCCTCCCCTTCGAAGAGCCGAACCTCGTGCTCTCGCCGGAGGGCGTACGCCGCGGTCAGCCCGCTGACGCCCGCCCCCACGACGGCGATCCTCACGGCCGGTCTGGCCGCTGCAAGGCGGCGCGCTCGTCGAGGGTGCGCCGCATCCCGCTGGTCGCGTTTCGAGCGATGGTTGCGAACGCCCTGCCAAGAAAGGGCTGGACGAACCGCAGCACGCCTCCGAGACGGATGTCCGCGATGTAGTCGATCCGGGTTCCGGTCCCCGCCGGCTGGAATCGGATGTCGTCGACCGCGGACACGCCGGACCCCGAACCGACAAGGACGACCCGGTGGGGTGGCTCGAAGACCGAGATCCGGTATTCCATCGGAGCGACCCGACGACCGAGATGGACGCCCAGGCGATAGCGAGCGCCGATCCCGACGGGCCCCTCGTCGATCCGTTCGGCCGTCGCGACCCCAGGATCCCATTCCTGCGCGTTCGCGAAATCGGCGACGTAGGCGAATGCCGCGTCGACCGGCAGCGAGGTCTCGATCCGTTCATTGAGTGTGGTCATGTGTGTCTCCAATCCCGGGTGGTCCCGTATCGTAGAGTGGCGTTCCTGTCGGGAGGTTTGCGTGGACCCAAGATCGCTGATTGACGCCGGCCTTGAGCTGACGATCGTCGGAAGCTTCTCACGAGCCGGATTCCTCGTGCGTCGTCGCCTGTTCCGATGGTCGGTGCCGACGGCCGGCGCACTTCACGGCCGGACCGTCCTCGTGACCGGGCCAACCTCCGGGCTCGGGCGAGCGGCGACCGACGAACTCGCCGCTCTTGGTGCACGAGTGATCCTCGTCGGTCGCAGCCAGGACCGCCTGACGGCGGTGCACGATGCCCTGGTTGCCAGGCATGACGACGACCGATTCCCCACCGTCGTGGCCGACATGGGATCCCTTCGCTCCGTTCGCGCCGCGGTGGCGCGGATCCTGGACAGCGAGCCCAGGCTGGACGTCCTGGTCGACAACGCGGGGGCGATCCTCCCGGAGCGGATCGATGGCCCGGACGGTATTGAAGCGACCTTTGCCTCGCTCGTCGTGGGGCCGCTCGCCCTCATCTCCGGCCTGCTGCCGCTGCTCCGACAGACCGGGGGCGCACGAGTCATCGCGGTGACCTCCGGCGGTATGTATGCACAGCGCCTGGAGCTCGACGACCTCCAATCTCGCGCCGAGCCGTTCTCCGGGACGAAGGCCTATGCTCGCGCGAAGCGTGCCCAGGTGGCGCTCGTTCGCGAATGGGCGCGCAGGCTCGAGACCTCGGGGGTCACCGTCAACGCGATGCACCCGGGCTGGGCAGACACGCCGGGTCTCGCCGATGCGTTGCCGACGTTTCACCGGGTCATGGCGCCGCTGCTGCGGACCGTCGGCCAGGGCGTCGATACGCTTGTCTGGCTGGCAGCGGCCCGCGAGGCGGGAACCACAGGCGGCGAGCTCTTCCTCGACCGCCGCCCCAGGCCATTCGACCGGATCGCGCGAACCCGGCTGTCCGCCGCCGACCGTCGTCGCTTGTGGGAGATCGTGGTCGACCTGTCGGGATCGCCCGATCCGGCCCCTGAGGACTGACCCGGCGTACCGCTCTGGCGAGCCGACGCCGGCCAACATGAACGTCTGTATGTCGTTGTACCCCCTTGTGCGCAAAGCCGGCCAGGGACAACCCCGGGCCGGCTTTGCGCCTATTGGAAGGAACGGGCCCGCCCGATCATGGGCCGGGCCCGGCGGGCGCCTAGTCCTGCCGCACCCGGCGGGCGAGGAAGGTCACGCTGGCGGCGAACGCCACCGCTGCGGCGGCAGCGACGAGGAGGGCAGCGCCCGGCCCGAAGCCGCTGGTGGTGGAGGTTGTGCCGGCGATGACGGTGTCGGTCGCCGGGAGGGTTGGGGCAGAGGCCGTGCCGTCGACGGCGACGACGACCTGGAGCGCCTTGCCACCGACGGCAGGGCTGGCCGCGGAGCCGACCGCGAAGACGCTGTAGGAGTTGCAATCGGCGATCGCCACGCCGGGGAGCGGGAGGGCGACCGTGGTCGTGCCCGCGAGGCGGACCTCGAGGTCATACGAGCCGCCGGGGAGGTTGAGATAGCCTGAGGCGGTCGGGTAGGCCAGGCTCTTGACCACGGCATCGGCGGGAGCCGCGCCGGTCGTGGCTACGTCGACGGCGGGTGCGTCGGCGCTGAAGTGGATGACTCGCACCTGGGCGGTGGTGCAGCTCGGCGAGGGGGCGTCCTCAATGACCTGGGCGGTGATCGAGGCGACCGCTCCCGTCGCTGCGATCGTGTACATCTTGCCGGCCGCGACGGTCACGTCCGCGTTGATGACAGCGCCGGTTGTGGTGCCGGTGGCGTAGACCTTGACGTTGTGGGCCCCGGCGGGGATCTCGAGATATCCGGAGATGATCCCGAACGGGACGTTGGTGAGGGCCGAGACGGCCGTGTCGTCGAGAAAGACATCGACGGCGGGGGCATCCGGCGAGGCGTGCAGGACGCGGACCATGGCCGTGTCCGCCGCGCTCGCCGGGGCGGCGAACGAGAGGAGCATGGCACCGGCAACGACGAGGCCGGTGAGGCGGGCGAGTTTTCGGTTCACGAGCGGTACTCCTTCTTGGGCCGAAGCCCTGGCCGGTGTCCGGCCCTGATTGGTTGTTGACCCTTTGTTTAGGGCAAGGCGAAATGTAGCAGAAGTGTCAAGTGCTTGTCAATGGTTGCGTTGTGTTATGCTTTGCAAACCATGTACACCATCAAACAAGCTGCGGCCCGGACTGGCCTGAGCATCCCGATCATCCGGGTCTGGGAGCGACGCTACGGCGTCGTCCGGCCCAGTCGGACCGCAGCGGGCTACCGGCTGTACGATGACGAATCGATCGCACGCTTGGTCGCGATGCGCCATCTGGTGAATGTCGAGGGCTGGCGGCCGAGCCAGGCGGCCGAGCGGGTCCTCGCTGCCGGGGCCGATCTCGAGCCACTCAGCCGGGGCGCCCCGGGCGTGAGTTCGCCGGTCGCCGCGGACGAGCAGGCCGCCGCGGTGGCGAGATTCACGCAGATCGCGGTTGACGCGTTCGTGGCGGCGGCCCTACGGCTAGACGTGCCGGCCATGGAGCGGGTCCTTGACGAGAGCTATGCCGCCCAGCAGTTCGAGCTGGCGATGGACGCTGTCGTGTTCCCGGCGTTGCGCGCGATTGGAGCGGGCTGGGCGGCCGGCGAGGTCGACGTGGGCGTGGAGCACGCGGCGAGCGAAACCGTTCGGCGCCGGCTGGCGCGTTTCTTCGACGCGGCCGGTCGCCCTGATCGGGTCCCGAAGGTGATCGTCGGACTCCCCCCGACCGGCCAACACGAGATCGGAGCCTTCGCGTTCGCGGTCGCCGGCCGCCGAATCGGCCTCGACGTGCTCTACCTCGGCGCCAACGTGCCCCTCGAGAGCTGGCTCAGGACGGTCCGCGAGACCGCGGCCCCGGTCGTGGTCCTGGGGGTCGTCACGCCGTCCGACGTCGCTGCGGCCAAGGTCGTGGTCGAGGCCCTCGGAACCATGGCACGACCGCCGCAGTGCCTGCTTGGCGGTTCGTCGGCCCGGGATCTGCCTGAGGTGGTCGGGGCCTCGTTGCTGCCCCACTCGCTCGCCGACGCGGCCGATGCCGTGGCCGAGATCGTCGCTTCCTTGGGGGCGGAGGCCGTCTGACGGTCGGCCTGGCTCCGACACCACCGCCCTCCACGCCCCGCGCCCTGACCAAGTGATCTGATCCGTACGGGCGGCACATGCGGGCAGCCGCCAACCAGTGCTACCAGATGTCGCCGACGGTGAAGCCATCGGGGAACGGATCGGTCGGGTCGACGACGTACGACGCGAACCCGGTGATCCAGGCCTGGCCGGTGATCGACGGCACGATCGCCCGATACGGACCCACGGCCGTCTCTTCGAGGACCCGGCCGGTGAAGACCGTGCCCAGGATCCCCTCGTGGCGGAATGCGTCACCCACCTTGAGCTGGCCCTTCGCGTGCAGGACGGCCATCCGGGCCGAGGTGCCGGTGCCGCACGGCGAGCGATCGATCGCGCCGGTCCACGTGGACGGGCGCGCCCAGTCCAGCTTGCCGGTCGAAACCGTCACGGCATTGCGCCGGTCGTTGGCCGGATCATGCGGCGGCCCGGTCAGCTGGGCGATCGTGATCCCCGCGAACCCCGGCTGATCCGGATGAACGACCGGCAGCTGTTCGGCGGCGGCGGCCTTGACCATCTCGCTAATCCGGACGATGTCACCCCCCTCATCGCGCGTCAGGCGCAGGCCGAACCGCTCGGCGTCGGTGATGACATAGAACATCCCACCGTAGGCGACGTCCACCGTCACCGTCCCGAGCTGGGGCACTTCGACCGGCACGTCGAGATGGGTTGCGAAGGCCGGGACGTTACGGAAAGTCACGCCCAGCACCTTGCCCGCAGCACATTCGGCAGTCACCTGGATCAGACCGGCCGGCGCCTCCAGTGTCAGCTCGGTCAACGGTTCGGTCATCGGCAGACGACCCGTTTCGAGCAGCACCGTCACCACGCAGATCGTGTTGGTTCCGGACATGCCCGGGTATTCGACCTGCTCCATGATCACGTAACCGGCGTCGGCGGCCGGGTTGTTCGATGACAGCAACACGTTGCAGTTCGCCGCCGGGTAGCCACGCGGTTCGCGCAGCATTCGGAGCCGAATGTCGTCGCGATGGACCCGCAGCCAGGCCATCTTGTCGAACATCGTGGCGCCGGGAACGTCCTCGACCCCGGCCACGATCACCCGCCCCGGTTCGCCGGCCGCGTGAGCGTCCACGGCCTCGATCCGCGGACCCAGCCGCAGCGGCATCCCCAACCCGGTTGGCCCGAATCCCGACGCGGGCGAGGTCGACATCCGCCTAGCGTCCACGCCGCGCGTCCGCGAGTTCCCGGGCGACGTCTCGCTTGGCCTCCCGATCCGCGATGTCGCGGCGCCGGTCGTGGAGCTGCTTGCCGCGAGCCAGTGCCATCTCGAGTTTCGCTCGACCCTGCGGGCTGATGTAGAGCCGCAGCGGGACGATCGTCTGGCCCTTCTGCTTCGCGCGTCCGAGCATTTCGTCGATCTCGGATCGGTGCAACAGCAGTTTGCGGATCCGCTTTGGCTCGTGGTTGTAGCGGTTGCCGCCCTCGAACGGGGCAATGTGAGCACCGATCAGCCACGCCTCGCCACGCTCGATCCGGGCATAGGCGTCGGACAGGTTCGCCTTGCCGGCCCGGATCGACTTGATCTCTGTACCGGTGAGGACGATGCCCGCCTCGAATGTCTCGTCGATCGTGAACTCATGGCGGGCTTTTCGGTTGAGGGCGACGGTCACTTCGTCGCGCATTGCAGGGCTCCTTCGGACGTTGGTGGCGACGGCCGCGGCGGCTCAATCCGCCCGGGCGCACGAACGCCGGCCCATGCGGGCCGGCGTTCGAGTGCTTAGCCACCCACAGGGTGTCCGACTAAACGGCCATCTCCTGCGAGGTGGTGCAGCTACGCGTACTGTCTATCACTGCACATCACCTCCTTTCGTTCAGCGGAACCGTACCCGATACCCAGAGCGAGCGCAAGGGGTCCGAGTCAGAGCCTGGACTTTGGGGTCGGGGCGCCGGACGGGACGGCGATCCGCGCAGTCCATGCGGCGAGGTGGGCGAGGGATGCTCGAACCGGTCGCCGGCGGTGCCCCTGGAACACCCGGCGCGCCATCGGACCGGCAGTGCGAGGATCGCAGCCTCGGCCACCATACGCCCCGGTCGATTGGTCCGCCCAGCACGCCAATCGGCCGGCCCGTGCCTCATTTGGACCGAGTCGCAGGTTCAGCGCCCTGCCCGGCGCCGGTCCACCAGTCTGTTGGTATGCCAGGCGTTCCGCGGGGAACGAACCCGGGCGGCGGTCAGGCTGCGTGCCGAAGGGCCGCGGTCAGGCTGCGTGCGGGAGGGCGGCGGTCAGGCTGCGTGCCGAAGGGCCGCGGTCGCTGCCGCACCCGCCAGGAACTCAAGGGCGCGATCGAGGGTCGGGTCGGCCCCGGCTACGATTGGATCGGGCAGCGTGACGACCTCGTCTGGCACGAGGCCCACCTGATCGATCCAGCGCTTGTCCGGCGTCAGCCAGCGGGCAATCGTGAGACGGAATGCGCCTCCTTCGCCGGACAGCTCCTGCCATTGCTGGACGGTGCCCTTGCCATATGAGGTCTGGCCGACCAGCGTCGCGCGACCGCTGTCCTGGAGCGCTCCGGCCACGATCTCGCTCGCGGATGCGCTCCCGACGTCGATCAGGCAGGCGATCTGGAGTGCCGGATCCGTGGCCAGACCGCCGGGCAGGGCCGGCGTTGCGATCTGCTCACCTGCCGCATCCTGCTCCCAGAAGATGACGCCCGACCCGATGAACTGGCTGGCGATCGTGCGCGCCGCGGTGACATAGCCGCCCGGATTGCCGCGGAGATCCAGGATCAGACGCGTTCGCCCGGCGTCGAGGTGGACCGCCAGGGCCTCCACGAATTGCTCGGTGGCCCCGTCCGAGAACCCGGCCACCCGGATATACCCGACCGCTCCGTCGGCGAGCACCCGGCTCTCGATCTCGATGGACTGGACGACGTCCCGGGTGATCGCCAGGTCAAACGGCGTCGCACCGCCGCGTTCAATGGTCAGCGTGACCACGGAACCCTTTGGGCCGCGAATCCGGTCGCGCGCGCCGTCCACGCTCAGCCCATCCAGCGACGCGCCGTCCGCCGCGAGGACCAGGTCACCTGCGAGCAGGCCTGCGGCCTCTGCCGGCGATCCCTTGATCGGGCTGACGACGAGGAGTCGGCACTCGGGGCCGAGCGTGGCGCAGCCCTGTGAGCCGTCGGGTGCCTGGGTCGCGATCTCCGCCCCGATCCCCTCGAATTGACCGCTGATGTCCTGGAGACTCTGGCGATACTCGTCGGAGGTCATGTAGGCGGAATACGGGTCGTCAAGGGCGTTGATCATGCCGCGGATCGAGCCCTGGATCAGCGCATCCCGTTCAACCTCGTGACCGGCATATCGGCGATTGATCGTGTCGTAGGTATCCCAGAACGGGACCCAGGCCTCGTCCTCAAAGGCGGGCGTGCCCGGCTGCACCGCCGACTGGCGGCCCATCGAATAGCCGGACATGAACAGCGCCGAGCCTGCGAGCACGACGACGACGGCGATCGCCAGCGGAACTGCCCGGATCCCTCGCCCGACCGGCCGGGACGGCTCATGGCGGAGTGGCTCGGAATCGGCGCGTGCGCCTGCCGCAGTCGTGCGGGCCGCGTCGGTCGCGTCGATACTCGGGCCCGGTTCCGGGTCGGGGGTCTCCATGGCCGGCCTAGGGTACACAGGCGCCGCGATTCGGGCCCAGCCCAAGGCCGGCGTTCCCCGTTGCAAATGAGACACCGGGATAGCGGGCGGTCACTGACGAGCCTCTTCTGGTCGTCCAGGACGAGTTCACTCGCCCGGCCCAGGCCGCGACGCATCGAGGAGTCGACCTACCCGGTACTCACGGTACCCCTCTCCACACGAGTGAGCGTGGTGCCTTGGGAGATTCGACAGTTCCGTGTCGTTTTCGAGCAAGTCGACGAGGCGTTCATCCAGAATCCGGCACTGGCAGAGCCGAGGGCTCGGCCGGCCGGACGCCGGCCCGTGGCGCGGACGCCGGCCGGCGATCCGGAGCGGCGCTCGGCGGCGGGACGTGGCGGGGTCAGCGGATCAGGTAGGTCCGAATCGACAGCCACGACCCAAGGACCCCGAGGCCGACCCCCGCCCCGGTGACCAGCACCACGAGATCCCGGCGGAGGGACCCGAATTGGAGGGGCAGGACGCGGAAGAAGTCGACCAGGAAACCGCTGATCGGATCCGCCACGACCGCCAGCAGGCCCAGGGCGAACAGCGCGCCGAGCAGTCCCACGAATGCGCCCTCGAACACGAACGGCCAGCGAATGAACGCGTCCGAGGCGCCGACCAGGCGCATGATCTCGATCTCCTCGGCCCGCGCCAGCACGGCCAGCCGGATCGTGTTGACGATGATGAACAGCACGATGATCGCGACGATCAGCAGGACCACCGTGCCGGCGGTCCGCAGGATGTTCGTGACCGTGAGGACTCGCTCCACGAGGTCCTCGATGTTGATGACGTTGCGGACGATCGGTTCGGCGCGCAGCGCGTCCCCGACGGTCCCGAGATCGCTCGGGTCGACGAGCTTCACCTCCAGGCTCGCGTACAACGGGTTGGAGTCGAGGTAACGGGTCAGGTCCTCACGCCCCTGGGCCGCCATCGAGGCACGGAAGCGCAGCAGCGCCGTCTCGCGATCCACGTAGGCCACGGCTGCGACCTGGGGCATGGCCAGAAGTCGGCCACGAAGCGCGTCGACCTGGTTCACCTGGGCGTTGGGCTGGAGGTAGCCGACGACCTCGACCTTCTGCTCGGTGAATTGGAGGCCGGCCAGCAAGCCGGTCTGCATGATCCAGAAACCTGCCAGCAGCAGGAGCATGAGCACCATGGTGGCCGTGGCCGCCAGGCTCATCATCGCGTTCCGCCAGAATCCCTGCCAGGCGCGGCTCAGGCTGAAGGCAACGAACGAGAGCATCCGTCAGTCCTCGCGGTGGTAGGCGCCACCGATCTCGTCGCGGATGATCCGGCCCTCCTCCAGCGCCACGACCCGACGACGCAGGGCGGTGACGACCTCTGCGTTGTGGGTGGCCATCAGGACGGTAACGCCCAGCTCGTTGATCCGGAGCAGCAACTGGAGGATCTCCCAGCTGATCAGCGGGTCGAGGTTGCCGGTCGGTTCGTCCGCGATGATCAGGCGTGGGTCGTGCACGAGCGCCCGGGCGATCGCCGTGCGCTGCTGCTCACCCCCAGAAAGTTGTGCCGGGACCTGCGCCGCCTGGGCGGTCAGGCCGACCAGCGCCAGGACTCGATCGACGGCCGGGGCGATTTGGCGGTGCGGCGTTCCGGTCACCTCGAGCGCAAACGCAACGTTCTCCCAGACCGTCTTGGATGGCAGCAGCTTGAAGTCCTGGAAGACGATCCCGATCTTGCGCCGGAGCCGCGGCACCTGGCGGCGTGGTAGACGGGCGAGGTCCTGGCCGTCGAGGACCACCTCGCCGCGCGTTGCCACCTCGTCGCGGATCAGCAGCTTGCTCAGCGTGGATTTTCCCGCGCCCGACGGCCCGACAAGGAAGACGAAGTCGCCTTCCGGGATCACCAGGTCCACATCGCGCAGCGCCAGCTTGCCGTTCGGATAGCGCATCGTGACGTCGTGCAGGACCAGGAGCGGCCGATCCGGCGTGGCCTGATCAGGACCGTCGCCCAGGATCCGGCGCCGGATCGTCCGAATGGGGCGGGTGGCAACCGGTGGAGTGGCCGTGCTCACACACGCCTCAACGTGCGGCATCCGGATCGAGTCGCCGCGCGACCGGCGCTCTGTTCAGAGCTCGTGGGCGGGCGCGGGCGCCGCAGGAGAGGCCACATCAAGGCGGAGGCTACCACCGGTGGGCGAAACGCCCAAGGACTCACAGGAGCCCTGGAGAGATCGGCAGATACCGACGGAAGTCCGCGAACGGCCGATCCCAGCACAGCAGGACCGGGAAGCGATCAAGCCTGAAGCCAGCGCCGAGGGCGGCTGCGAGCGCACGATCCGCCGCCCCTCCGACCCATGTCGCGAAGGCGCCGCGCGGCACGACGGCGGACGTGAGATGCCCGAGAATCGGCGCCACCAGGGCTTCGTCCCGTACCGCCACTGGACCCAGGCGACCCGCCTCGCCGGCATACCCGTAGCCGAGAGGCGCCCCGTCGGGTCCGCGATAGAGCCAGCCGGATCGTCGCTCCATCCGCAAGAAGCGATGGTCCATCGGATGCGCCGCCCCCAGGACCTCGCGATCAATGGCATCAATCGCAGCGGCAAGCTCCTGATGGCCCGCTCCA
>JANNQZ010000347.1:0-1935 GCA_031401015.1 Chloroflexota bacterium
CGCGCTCGACCAGGTCGGCTCGGTCGGGCGATGAGCGTTCGGCCAGGAAGGCAGCCAGGGCCGGGTCGCGGACCACGAGGCGCTCGACCACGATCCGGTCAGCCTCAACACGGACCCTGGTTGCCGGTGCGATCTCGCCATCGGCGTGGACAACGGTGAGCGGCGGGAGGATTGCAGCTTCCATGGCGCAACCTTGCCGGGACGCAATGACAGCTAGCCTGTCACGAGGTCGTCGGGCTTGCGTGCACCGGTGCCCCGAGTAGGTAGATTGGGCCATTGTCGTGATCCTGATAGGACCGTACCGTGCCGGTCCATGCAGCTCGAACCGTCGACGAGCGCTCTGCAACTGGTCCTCCGTCGCACGCCCGAGGGAGTGCTAGGGCCCGGTGTGGTCGCGGACGCGCCCCTTGTTCGGTTCGCCGCGTATGGCGCGCACCAACGCATTTTCGGCTGGGTCCGCCTCAAGGCTGACCGGCTCACCGATCTGCTCAACGCCCACGAAGAGCTCCACCTGATCAATGTGGATCTAGAAACGTTTGCGAACGGGCTGACCGGAACCGTTGATGAAGTCGTGGTTCGCCGGCGGGATCTGATCGCGGTCCAGGCCAGCCTGCCCCGCGGCGCTGAAAGTCGACGCCGCCTGACCCGGCCCCACCCGATCGCGATGCAGTCCGGGGGCTACCTGATCAGCGGGTACCTGCATGTCCCCCAGGGGGCCGACCCCATCGAGACCGCCCGAACCCGGGCGCCGATGATCCCGCTGACCGACGCCCTCCTCGAGTACTGGGCAAGGGGCAAGCGCCAGCACCAGTCGACCGGCACGATCATCGTCAATCGCGATGCCACGGACTGGATCCGGCTGGTCACCCACGACGACTTGATCGACGAGCAACTGCGACCGGGGTAGCGGCGCCCCAGTGTGATCCTGGCCCCGGCTTCCTCGGCTCCCTCGACCCGGATCACCCGCCCCGGCTCCCTCGACCCGGATCACCCGCCCCGGCTCCCTCGGTACCTCCAGAGCACCGGATGGGTAAGGGCGTCAGGTTTGGCGCCCGATGCGGCCTCAGCTCCCTCGATACGTCGTGAGCGAGAAAGGCGCCAGCAGCAGCGGGACGTGGTAGCTGCGGGCGGCGTCCGCGATCTGCAGATCAAGCGAGACGCGACGGAACAGGCGCGCAGGAGCACCCTTCGCACGGTTCGCCTCGACCTCGTCGGCGTCGTCGGCGTCGTCGGCCAGATCGAATTCGAGCCGGTAGGTGCCCACGACCATCGGCCGCTCCAGCATGTCGGGCACTCGGCCGTCCGCGTCGGTCAGGGCCTGCGTTAGCCGCAGCGGCCGACCGTCATCGCTGAGTCGGTAGAGCGTGACGCGGACACCCACGGCCGGAGCGCCACGCTCCGTGTCCAGGACGTGGGTCGAGATCGTCGGGGCTCCCGGATGTGCGCCCTGCACCACGCTATCCTCCGCGCATGAGTACCTTGCAGATCACCGTCGGCGACGTCCACTGTAGCGCCCGTTGGGAGGCAGCGGCACCGCGGACGGTCGCGGCCATCCGCCATATGTTGCCGATCGAATCGAAGCTGATTCACTGCCGCTGGAGTGGCGAATCGACGTGGATCCCGTTTGGCGACTTCCGGCCAGGGCTCGAGTACGAGAACCACACGTCGCATCCGGCGCCGGGCCAGCTGGCGATCTACCCGGGCGGGATCAGCGAGTGCGAGATCTTCTTCCCGTATGGCGGCTGTACGACGGCCTCAAAGGTGGGGCAGCTCGCCGCCAACCATTTCGCGACGATCGTCCCCGACGAGGGCTGGCAGGACCTGCTCCGGGAGATCGGGCGGCGCTGCCTCTGGGAGGGTGCGCAGTCCATCACGATCCGCGAGGTGGCCTGAGGCGGGCAAGATTGAGCGGAACCGGTCGGGGCGGGCCGCGGC
>JANNQZ010000348.1:0-2936 GCA_031401015.1 Chloroflexota bacterium
AGGTTCTGGCGCATCTTTCGGACCGTCGCGCGGCTGAGGGCGATGGCGCCCAGGACGTCGACCGGGTCACTCTTCATCAACACCACATCGGCCGTCTCGACGGCCACGTCCGTGCCGGCGCCGATCGCGATCCCCACGTCCGCCTGGGCGAGCGCCGGCGCATCGTTGATCCCGTCGCCGACCATCGCCACGAGCTTGCCGGTGGCCTGGAGCTCCTTTACCTTGTCGGCCTTCTGGCCCGGCAGGACCTCCGCGAAGACGATGTCGAGCCCGAGCTCGGCGGCAATCCGCTCGGCGGTCGCCCGGTTGTCGCCGGTGAGCATCGCGACCTGGATCCCGAGGTTGTGCAGGCGATCGATCGTCTCTTTCGCGCTCGGACGGACCGCGTCGGCGATGGCGATGAGGCCGCCCGCCATGCCGTCGACGGCGACCCGGACGACGGTTCGTCCGGCGCCTTCCAGCTCATCGGCTCTGGACACGAGCCCGTCGAAGTCGATCGCGCGGTCGCGCATGAGCTTGGCGTTGCCGACCAGGACCGTCCGGCCGTCGACCGTCGCCTCGAGCCCGTGGCCCGGGACGGCGTTGAAGCCGGTCGCGTCGACGAGGGCGAGCTTGCGCTCCTTCGCCGCGTCGACGACCGCCTGGGCGAGCGGATGCTCGCTCGAGCCCTCGGCCGATGCCGCCAGTCGAAGAACCTCGTCCTCGCCGACCGGGTTGCCGGCGCCGACCAGCTCGACGACGCGCGGCTGTCCGACGGTCAGCGTGCCGGTCTTGTCGAAGATCACGACGCCGATCTTCGAGGCCTGTTCGAGCGCGGTCGCGTTCTTGAACAGGATCCCGTTGAGCGCACCCAGACCGGTCCCGACCATGATCGCCGTCGGCGTGGCCAGGCCGAGCGCGTCGGGGCAGGCGATGATGACCACGGTGATGGCGAGGGTGAGGGCGAAAGTGAACGTCGCCCCGCCGATCGTGAGCCAGCCGAAGAATGTCAGGAGGCCGAGGATGACGGCCGCGGCGACGAGCCACTGGGCGGCTCGGTCGGCGAGTCGCTGGGCCGGCGCCTTCGAGTTCTGGGCGAGCTGGACGAGCTTGACGATCTGGGCCAGCGCGGTATCCGCGCCGACCTTCGTCGCCTTGAACCGAAACGTACCGGTCTTGTTGATCGAGGCGCCGATGACGCTTGAGCCGACCGTCTTCTCGACGGGGACGCTCTCGCCCGTGATCATTGATTCATCGACGCTCGATGCGCCTTCGACGATGACGCCGTCGACCGGAACCTTGTCGCCGGGCTTGATCAGGACGATGTCGTCGAGCACCACCTCTGCCGTCGGGACCTCCACCGGCTCGCCGTTCCGGATGACGGTCGCCTTGGGCGGCGTGAGGTTGAGGAGGGCCTTGATCGCATCCGATGCGCCCGCCCGGGCACGCATCTCCAGCCAGTGGCCGAACAGCACGAACGTGAGCAGGACGACCGCCGCCTCGTAGAAGACCTCGCCTTCGAACAGGAAGGTCGCGGCGACGCTGAACAGGTAGCCGCTGCCGACCGACAGCGCGACGAGGACCGACATGTCGAGCGTGCGGTTGCGGAGCGCCCGATACGCGCCGACGAAGAACATCTTCCCGCTCCAGGCGACGGCCGGCGTGGCCAGGAGGAAAGCCAGGATGTTCGGGTCGACCTCGAACGGGGTTCCGAGGCGGATGTTGAAGACCTCGGTCGCCAGCGGCGAGTAGAGGAAGATCGGAATCGCCAGGATCAACGCGACGATGAAGCGGTTCCGCATGTCGCGGACCATCTCGTCCATCGTCATCCCGCCGCCGTGGCCCATTGCCTGGGTCATCTGGGCCGTCTCGCCTTGCGCGGTGGCGCCCGCGGCCGGGGCGGCCATCGCGTGACCGGCGTGCTCGTCATCGGCCGCAGCCGGCGTTGCTGCCGAGGCCGCGAACGGGGCGGGCATCGCGTGGCCGGCGTGCTCCTCTGGACGCGCGAGTACCGCTCCAGGCGCAACCGTGCTGCCGATGACGGCCGGCTGCTCGTGCGGGCAAAGGTGGCGCGGGACGACCTCTCCGCCACAGCTGCAGCCGAAGCGCTCGATCAGCATCCGCACATCGTCGGCGCTCAGCATCGCCTCGTCGTAGTGGACGGAAACCGTCTGCGAGACGGGATTTGCCTCCACCTCGTGGATACCGCGCTGACGTCGTAGGTATGCCTCGAGGCCCGCAGCGCTGCTGGCGTGCAGGAGACCTCCTGCTTCAAAGACTCTGCCGGTCACGCCTTACTCCGTTCGTCATGCGTGCGCATGATTGTCGCCACTACGCCGATGTCATACATGGTTGATTGCGCCAGCGGCCTTTGCGGCGCCTGAGCCCCATTGTTGCCGTCGATTCTGAGCGGTGGATGAGGCGGATCTGAGAAACGGCAGCTCCACGTCGGGTGGCCTTTCCTGGCCCTGTGTACGAATCATCGAGCGTGAGCACGACGACAAAGGGGTCAATCGCATTTGGGCGGACATTTCGGCACCCGACGTGTGGCGCGAGGTGGCGGTTCGATTGGGTCTTCGCCGTCGAGCCTGAGGGGAGTGAGGCCAACCTGAGGAACGCTCACCGATCCGACCCGGCCCGCCACGGGTCGCGCATTCTTATCCGCCACTCAGCCTGGTCTCAGGTTTCGGAGCCAGAGTCGACCTCGCAAACACACCAAACCAGGTAACCAGAGGTGACCCATGATACGAACGTTTCGGCTCGAGCTGGCGGTCGGCGCTCTTCTGGCTCTGCTGATCGGGGCCAGCCCGGTCGCCGCCGCGGGCGACGGGGCCGCCTACGGCGCCATGGTCTCCGAGCATGCCCGGATGCATGGTGGCTTCAGCGGCGACCACAACCCCGGCGTCATGCACCAGGGTTTCAGCGGCTGGCAGGGCCACTGAGGCGACGCACGCTTA
>JANNQZ010000349.1:0-5443 GCA_031401015.1 Chloroflexota bacterium
TCCACGAGCGTCAGTTCCGAAACCACGACGCTGTCCGACGACTCGAGCGCGCCCAGGACCAGGTCGCCACCAGGCTGGTTGAGGAGCCACGTCAGGACTGCGCTCGATTCAGCGAATAGCGTCACCGCTCGCCGCGCTGCCAGTCGAGCAACTCCTGCACGGTTCGCCCCCCAAGATCGATACGCGGAAGGTTCCGATACAGCGACGGATCGTTCGGCCGCGTCGCGAGCCGGATCTGGCCCTTGCGCTCCATCTCCAGCAAGCCGGGGTGGATATCCGCGCGCCGGCGATCTGCCTGCCCGGGCGGCACCAGCTCGGCCACGACGCGCCCACGATCCGTGACGATCACGGTGTCGCCCGCCTCGACCTGGCGGACGTACTTGCTCAGGTGATCCTTCAGCTCGCGGATCCCGACGGTTTCCATGGTCGGCAATGTAGCCTCATGTGGCTACATCGTCAAGACCGGGCGTCCGCGGATCCAGGACTCCGGGGGGTCCTCAGCCGCCTGCGGCGGTCTCAGCCAGATACCGCTTGGTCCCGTCACCCTTGACCTGGCGGATGTCCTCCTCGTACTTGAGCACGACGCCGAGGGTCTCGTCGACGATCTCCGGCGTGAGCTCGCGGGCGCCGAGCGACAAGAGCGCGGCCGCCCAGTCGAGCGTCTCGGCGATTCCCGGCACCTTGGTAAGATCCGCGTCGCGCAGCCGATGCACGAAGCCGACCACTTCCCTGGCCAGCTGCTCCGGGGCCTCCGGGACGCGGGCGAGCACGATCTCGTATTCCTTCTGGGCCGTGGGGTAGTCGATCCAGTGGTAGAGGCAGCGGCGCTTGAGGGCATCGTGGACCTCTCGCGTCCGGTTCGAGGTCAGGATCACCCGCGGCGGAAGCTCGGCCTTGATCGTGCCGATCTCGGGCACGGTGACCTGGAAGTCGGACAGGATCTCGAGCAGGTAGGCCTCGAACTCCTCGTCCGCGCGGTCGATCTCGTCGATGAGCAGGACCGGAGCAACGCCGTCCGTGGATTCCAGGGCTTGCAGCAGCGGCCTCCGGATCAGGAAGTCGGGGCCGAAGATGTCGTGCGCGGTCGCACGGTCCGCCTCGCCGCGAGCTTCCAGCAGTCGGATCTCCAGCATCTGGCGTGGGTAGTTCCACTCGTAGACGGCGGTATTGACGTCCAGGCCTTCGTAGCACTGGAGCCGGATCAGCTTCGCCCCGAGTGAGGCGGCGAGGACCTTGGCCAGCTCCGTCTTGCCGACGCCGGCCTCACCTTCGAGCAGGAGCGGGCGCCCAAGCTCCAACGCGAGAAAGACGGCCGTGGCCAGCGATCGGTCCGTGATGTAGTCGCGGCCACGGAAGTCTTCCTGGAGCGCCTCGATCGAACGGGTGCCGACGGGGCGGAGATCGCGGTCCTGCAAGGTCGGGCGGTCGGTCATTCGACGGACTGTACACGGAAGGCCGCCAGGCCGGGCGCCTGCTTCGATGGTATTCTTATATCTCCATACATGTAAGGAGTAGCGCCCGATGGAAGCGTCGTCCCGGTTGAGTTCCAAGGGCCAGATCACGATCCCGAGCGCAGTGCGCCGCGCCCTTGCGCTGGGTGAGGGCGATAGAGTCCATTTCCAGGTGGTCGGCGATCGAGCCGTACTGGCCAAGAGCCCCGAATTGATGGCGCTCACCGGGTCGGTCAGCGTTCCGGCCGACAAACGCGGCACGGCCTGGTCGCAAGTTCTCCGCGAGACGCGGCGCGCCAGGGCAACCCGCGCTCGGTGACCGCATTCGTCGACACGAACATCCTGGTCCGCCACCTGACGGGCGATCCCCCGGCACAGGCGGCACGAGCCACCCGCTATCTGGCCGCCGCAAACGACCTGCTTCTGCCAGATCTCATCCTCGCGGAAGTCGCGTATGTGCTCGAATCCTTCTACGAAGTCGGTCGACCAGAGGTCGCGGCCGCGCTGCGGGCGATCGTTGGATTCCCGGCCATTCGGGTGGTCGACGAGACGCTGTTGTCGCGGACGATCGAGCTGTACGAGGTCGATCGGCTCGATTTCGCCGACGCCTACCTGGTCGCGAGCGCCGAGACGACGGGTGTCGGCATCGTGGCCTCATTCGACCGGGCTATCGATCGGGTCCGAACCGTCCGGCGCGACGAACCGACCTGACGGCTCAGCCGAGGTCGATCGTGACCTCAACCGGGACTCCTCGACGCACGGCATCGTCGACGGGACAATGGGCGATTCCCCAGTCGATGACCTCGCGAATGAGCGGGTTCGGGGCGCTCCCGGCCGCGACACGGACCGCGATGCGCAAGCTCAACGGCCCGGCCGGCACGGACGGGTCAATGCCCAGGATGCCGAAGTCGTGCGATTCGCTGTCGACCACGACGACGAGACCGGGCAGTTCCAGCTCGCTCTCCGCGGCGCGCATGGTGATGAGTGTCGCTACGCATGCTGCGTAGCCCGCCCGGAACAACCATGCCGGTGACGGCGCCGATCCTCCCCCGCCGATCCCTTTGACCATGTCGGTGGTGACCGTCGCGCCGTCCGGACCGTCGACCCGGATGCGCAGGCCATTCTCGACGACCGCGGTCGCGGCTCCGTCCCGATAGCTCGCCTCTGCCGGGTTCGCCGTCAGGTACGTGCGGGCGCCGCGGATCGCGGCCGCGATGTCTGACGATGCCATACTCCACCTCTTCATCGAGCGAACCTGTCTCCGGTTCTGCGCAAGAGTACCTGCCGGAGAATGCGGGCCTCGGCGCGGACGAGGCGCCAGGGCGCTGCTCCGCAGTAGTCCCGTGGCGAGGTCTTGCGGAGGCCACCTGATCCCGGGTCACCCGTCCGGGGCGTCCAGTTCGCGAGCGTACGGCGGGAAGCGGAACCGCTGCGAGCGGGTCAGGATGCCGCCGTAGCCGAGCTTGGCAACCGTGTTCTCCGAGGCCGGTTCGCCGCTGAGCAGCCGGGGCAGCAGCAGGTCCGCCGCGGTGGCCTTGGAGTACGCGCCGCAAGTCGGCAGACCAAGGATGGCTGTGCCGCCGACCCGGGCCAGCCATAACATGGAGCCAGGGTGTGACGGGACACCACGCCGCACGACCCGGCCGCCCAGTGTCTCGATCGCCTCGTAAAAGGCGTCGGTCGGGTCCGTGCTGGCAGAGCCAGCGGTGAGGATGAGGTCCGCCGCGGCCGCCGTATCCGTGCCGCGGGTGAACCGTGCCAGCGCCGCCTCCACGTCGTCGCGTTGATCCTGCACGTAGACGATCTCGATGATCCGTGACCCAAGTCCCACCACTTTGGCCCGCACCGATTCCTCGAAGCGTTCCCGGGCGATCCCCCGGACCGACTCCTTGACCACGACAGCTACGCGCCACGCGAGAAACGGGGCAACCCAGACGATCGGCTGGCCGCCAAAGCCCGTGATTCGCTCCCCAGCATCAACCACCGCCGCGTCGACGATATGCGGCGCGACCTTGACGCTCGCGACCAGATCACCACGTTCCACGACCTGGCCGTCAAAGACCGTGAAGACCTCGAGCGGATCGAGCCGGTTGAGCCGTTCCAGCTCAGCCACGCGGATGTTTACGACCCCCGGAACGGCGGCGACAAGGTCCAGCCGGCTCTGATTTGGCCCCCGGACCTCGAGGTTCGGCCCGGCGACCGCGCGGGCAAGCCGAACTGCCGCATCATCCTCGTGAAGTTCGCCCGGCTCGATGACGAGCACCGTGACCGGTTCGCCCGGATCGGCCGCCCCAAGGATCCCCAGATCGTCCGCCGACAACCGCCGACCCTTTGACCAGCGCCGGCCGCCGATCGACAGGTCGCGGGCCAGGACGGCGCCCTCGAGACGCGAAGGTGCGCGTCGGCCGGGCGTGACCCGTTCGACGCGCACTCGCTCAGACCGAAGCGACGGTCAGGCAGACCGCCCGAGTGCGGCCTCGATGGCGCGGCGGGTGTAGACCACGGCCATCTGGCTGCGGTAGGCCCGATCCGCGTGGATGTCGCTGTTGACCGTCTGCCCTTCGATGGCGTGGGAGGCCGCCGTGGCGGCAGCGGCTGGCGACCCATCCGTCCCCAGCAGTGCCGCTTCCACGGCCTTGGCGCGGTAGGCCACCTCGCCCACGCCGGTCAGGGCGACCCGGGCGTGGGTGACGGACCCGCCCGTGGATGCGATGACGGCGCAGACGCCGACGATGGCGTAACCCGAGGCCGGTTGCTCCAGCTTCTTGTACGCGCCGGCGGCACCCGCTGGCAAGGGACCGCGACGGAGCGCCACGAGGATTTCGTCCGCTGCGATCCCGGTCTGGAACGGGCCCTGGAGGAACCCGTCGAGCGGGACGACGCGCTCCCCACGGGTCGATCGGAGCACGACCGAGTAGTCGAGCGCGAGTGCCAGCGCCGGCGCATCCGAGGCCGGGTCGGCATGCGCGATGGCGCCGCCGATGGTGCCTCGATTGCGCACCTGGACATCGCCGATGCCCGACAGGCAATCGCGGGCAAAGCCCAGCGACGTCCGTTCGAGGGCCTCGGTGTAGGTGGTCAGGGCGCCCATCTCGAAGCCGCCATCCGGAGTGGCCCTGGCGCCCTGCAACTCCTTGAGCCGACCGATGTCGACGAGGGTCTCCGCGGTCGCCAGGCGGAGCTTCATGAGCGGCAGGAGGCTCTGGCCGCCGGCCAGGACCTTGGCACCGGCGATGGATGCGATGACCCGGAGGGCCTCATCGAGGCTGGCCGGTCGTTGATACGCGAACGCTGCCGGGATCACGCCTGGCCTCCCTTCGAACCCTGGATCGCCCGCCAGACGGTCTGTGGCGTGTAGGGCATGTCGAGATGTCGAATACCGAGTGGGCTGAGCGCATCGATGACGGCGTTGGCGACGGCGGCGGTGCTGGCGATCGCGCCTGCCTCACCGACGCCCTTGACCCCGAGCGGGTTGACGGGTGACGGCGTGACCGTCTCGTCCAGCTCGAGGTTCGGCAGCCACGAGGCTCGCGGCAGCGCGTAATCGAGCATCGAGCCGGTCAGCAATTGACCTTCGTCGCTGTAGATCGCGCCTTCCCAGAGCGCCTGGCCGACGCCCTGGACGATGCCGCCGTGGAGCTGGCCATCGACGATCATCGGGTTGATCTTGTTGCCGACATCGTCGACCGCGACGTAGCGGACCAGCTGCACGTGCCCGGTCTCCTCGTCGATCTCGACGGTCGCGATGTGCGTCCCGAACGGCCACGTGCAGTTCGGGGTGTCGTAGTAGGCGGTTTCATCGAGATACGGCTCCATGTCGGCCGGAAGGCTGAAGCCGAGATCGATCGCGAAGGCGATCTCCTGGATCGTCTTGACCCTGTCGGGCGAGCCCTTGACCTGGTAGTTCGCGCCGTTGACCTCGATATCCTCGACGTTTGCCTCGAGCATGTGGGCCGCATAGCGACGGGCCTTGTCGCGGACCTTCGCGGCCG
>JANNQZ010000350.1:0-2898 GCA_031401015.1 Chloroflexota bacterium
TCACCAAGTTCGCCAGCAAGGTCTCGCTCGTCGTGCGCCGCGACAGCCTGCGCGCCAGCAAGATCATGCAGCAGCGCGTCCTGTCGAACGCCAAGATCGAGGTCTTGTGGAATCAGAGCGTGACCGACGTGTTCGACGTCAAGGAGAACAAGGTCACCGGCCTCGAACTCACGCACACCGAGACCAAGAAGAAGCAGAAGGTGCCAGCGGGAGGTCTGTTCCTCGCCATCGGCCACCGGCCCAACACCGAGATCTTCAAGGGCGTGCTGGAGATGAACGAGGTCGGCTACCTCCAGACTCTGCCCGGCAAGGCGGCCACCAAGATCCCGGGCGTCTACGCCTGCGGCGACTGCGCCGACCACTACTACCGTCAGGCAGTCACGGCCGCGGGCACCGGGTGCATGGCCGCGATCGAGGCGGAGCGCTGGCTCGAGTCACAGGGCGCGGCCCACTGACGACCGCTAGCGAGGCTCCGCCCCAGCCCCAGAAAAGAACCAGTAGGGTAGCGGGGGCCGGCGCTGTCGCCGGTGACCCCGCCCCCGTCACACCGGACGTGCGGATCTCCCGCATCCGGCGTTCCCGGACACGTCGCCAGGGGCATGCACAGTCAGCCACGGCGGGTCTCTTGCAGCGCGAGCAGACCGAGGTCGCGCACGTGCTGATAGAGACTCACCCCCTCGGGAGGCCGATAGGGGCGTTGGCTGCGCCGCCGGAGATGCCGGACTAGGCGCTCTTCAGCAAAGCGAACGAGGTCCCAGCGCGCCTGAGCCGGATGGCCCTTGGAGAAGTACTGAAGCCAACCACGAAGCATCGTGTTGACTCGGCAGATCACGTCGTCGACCGGCAGGAAGCAGAACTTCGCACTGGTCAAGTCGTGGATCTTCTCACGTGCACGCTGGAGCGCCTTCGGTGACGCCTCGACCCGCCAATACCGTGGCCCGCCACCAGGTCGGTGGCTGCGGCTGTGTCGGAATCGGTAGCCGAGGAAGTCGAGGGAGGCGCCCTCGCTCTGGACCTGCACGACTCGCGTTTTCTCGCGGTTGATGACCAACCCGAGTCGGCGCTCGATCTTCTCTTCGATGAACCCCGTGATGCGTTCGCTTATGTACCTCGCCATCACGACGAAGTCGTCGGCGTATCGCACCAGTCGAGCTTTCGCCCATTCGGCCGGTCCGTTCTTGGAGAAGAACGCCCGGTCAAACCAGTGCAGGAATGAGTTCGCCAGCAGCGGCGATATCACGCCTCCTTGCGGAGTGCCGCTCTTCGCACGCGTCGGCGGACCCTTGTCGTCCTGCACGGGCGCCCGCAGAAACGCACGGATGAGGCGGAGCATCGAGCCATCGGCAAGCCGCTGTTCGAGCCCCTTCATCAGTTTGTCGTGCGGTATCGAGTCGAAGTAGCCTTGCAAGTCCGCGTCGTACACCGCCGTGTAGCCCGCCCGAAGATTCGTGCGGACCTCCTCGATCGCGTCGTGGGCCGAGCGTCCGGGCCGAAACCCGTGCGAGCAGTCCAAGAAATCCGCGTCGAAGATCGGTTCGAGGAGCAGCAGCACCGCGGTCTGAACCACACGATCACGGATCGTGGGGATACCGAGGGGCCGCATCTTCCCGTTCGCCTTCAGGATGTAGACGCGCTTCACTGCCTGGGGACGGTACGTCTTCGCACGCAGCGCCTCGCGAATGTCCGCGAGGAGCTTCGTGGAGCCATTCTCCGCGTTGACGATTTGGTCGATCGTCACGCCATCGACGCCCGGTGTCTTGCTGCCTTTACTGGCCGCCACCGTCGCGTACGCCGTCTCCAGCACGTCCACCCTCAGCAGGTGGGCGTAGAGTGCATAGAACCGGAACGCCGGCTCCTGTTTGGCCTTCTGGCCTAGCTTGAACCGCAGGCTGGCGAGTTTCGGGGGCACCTTTCGACGATGGTCCTTGTGGGCCTCGTCGTCGAACCATGCTCCGTCCACCGTAGTGGGATCGTGTCGATCCAATCGGATCTCCTTTCGTTGGTTCATGCGTGTGTCCGGTAGGGCCCCTTCGCTCCACGGTCGTTACCCGCTTCTTCGCTACTATGGACCCCGCCGACTTCCGCCGCCGCCGCTTGCCGGTTGCCCGGGGCGTTGGGTTCCACCCTCGACGACGGATCTCCCAGGTTCCTTGGCCGATCTATTGGCGCGCGCTGTCCCCAGTCACCCCGGGAAGCCCGGCTGTTGCTCTTCTCGCTTGCTTCACAGCCGATGCCAGACCGTCCAAACTCCGGGTGGAAGGTCGCTTCCAACGTACGTATCGAGGTCGAATCGGGTTCAGTAATTACGGCCCGCGCCTTTGACCATCGCCTTGCGGCGACCAGCCACCTCACAGTGGCCCTCCGCGGCTCCCACAGCGAGGTTGCCCCCGTCCATGGCGCGGCGGTCTACATGACGAACGAGTCATTCTCATGGTCAGCACCTTTCAGTTGACAAGATCAGCCAGGCTTCACCTGGCGCACCAGAGAGCACGGAGAGGCACGGCGTGGCTCCGTCCGTCTCCCCTCTGTGCTCTCGGTGTGCTCAGTGGTTTTTTCTCTGCTGGAGAGCTGACGTCCAAACATGGCCAGTCGCCACGCTCACTTGGCGGCGCGAGGTCGCGGTGAACTCGCTCTACCGCGGATGCGATCTGCGCTTCCACGGCGACCGCGGCGCCGTCGAGTACGACCTGCACGTCGCACCGGGCGTCGATCCGCGCGTGATCGTGATCCGCTGCGACGGCGCCGATGCGATCGAGGTCGACGCATCCGGCGCACTCGTCGCGCACACCCCGATCGGCGACATTCGCCAGGCGGCGCCGACGACGTGGAGCATCGACGCGCACGGGACGCGCACCCCCCTCCCCTGCCGCTACCGGATCCTCGACGATCGCCGATTCA
>JANNQZ010000351.1:0-3957 GCA_031401015.1 Chloroflexota bacterium
TCCGGGCTGCTGTCCGGGTCGTCGCTCCCCTCCGGGTCGTTGCTCGCGTCGAGCTCATTGGACTCATCAGCCTCGGCCGTAGCCGTCGGGCTGGCCGTTGCGAGCGAGTTGATCGATGCCGACGTGGCGGTTGGGGCCGGGCTGCCAGTTGGGGCCAGCGAGGCTGTCGCTCCCGCGGATGCGCTGGGTGAGGCGCTCTGCGCGGCCGGCGTGAGGTTCCCATCTTCTCCGGCCGCGGGGCCGGTCAGGGCGTTCGCCGCGAAGGCTGCGCCGCCGATCATGAACAGCGAAACCAGCGCCACTCCAGCGCCGCGAGCCATCGTTGCATCCAGTCGCATCGGGTTGATCTCCAGGTGGGGCGCCGATCATGTGACCGGCTTCTGCTCCCCTGAGACGACCCGCGCAAGAAAGGTTTCAGCCGGCCTCGTCGACGACGCCGTCTTGCTCGGCCGCAGCATCCGTCGGGTCTCGCTCGATCACGATGGCGCCAAGCCCCGCCGCCTCCAGCGCGTTGCCGAACGCATCGGCATCGCCGACCAGCACGATCGCGGCGGCATCCACGTGAAGGTGGCTGCGGGCGGCTTCAGCCACCGCGCCGAGGTCAACCGCCTCAATCCGCCCTCGATAGCCAACCAGCTCGTCGAGTTCGAGTTCGTGGACCGCCAGCCCCGAGATGGCCCCGACGACCGCGCCGGCGGTCTCAAACCGAAGTGGGAAGACGCCGACCAGGTAGTCACGGGCCGCAGCGAGTTCCGCGACCTCGACGTCGGTGTCCCGCATCCGGTTGAGTTCGCCCAGCATGTCGAGGACGGCCGGCACCGTGACTTCCGTATTCACCGCGGCTCGAGCCACAAACGGCCCGGCACCCCGGCGCATGTCGAAACCGGCACCGGCCCCGTACGTGTAGCCCTTCTCCTCGCGCAGCTTCATGTTGAGGCGGGAGTTGAACAGGCCGCCCAGGATGGCGCTCATGACCGAGACGGCATGGAAGTCGTCAATCCGCCGACGAAGGCCGCGGTGCCCGATCCTGATCTCCGTTTGCACCGAACCTGGCCGGTGGACGACGTGGATGAGACGCCGATCGGACGCCGCGGTGTCGTCGACCGCGAACGGCCTCGAAAGCGGGCCGACGTCGGCGGCCGTCCAGCCGCCGAGGAGGCGCTCGGCCAGCGAGAAGACCTGCTGGGCGCGCAGGTCGCCCGCGACGACGAGCGTTGCCCGTCGTGGATCGATCGCCATCTCGTAGGCGCGTCGGAGATGATCCGGCGTGAGTGTTGCGACGGTGTCGCCGTTGCCGCCGGTCGGCCGGTGGTACGGCGACGCAGGCGCGTAGATCGTGGCGGCGAAGGCCTGCTCCGCCCGGCGGCGCGGGTCCGCCTGCGCCTGGAGCAGATCGTTCAGGCGCTCGTCGCGCAGGCGCTCCACCTCATGGGCCGGAAACGTGGGTCGCAGCAGGACTTCGGCGACCAGCTCCAGCGCCGGCGGGAGTCGAGCGGCCGGGACGTCGACGCTGACGCTCAGGGCATCCCAGCCTGCGTCGGCGTGGATGGACGCACCAAGCCGCTCGGTGGCCTCGACCAGCTGGATGGCGTCGTACCGCTCTGTCCCCTCGGTGAGGGCGCGTGCCGCGAGGACGGTGCCGCCGGCGTCGGCTGCCGGCTCCATCGCCGCGCCACCGCGGATCACGACGGAGGCCGTGATGAGCGGTCGCCCGGGCAGATCGGCGAGCATCACCGTCAGGCCGTTCGATAGCACCTGGCTCGTGACGCCTGGAAACTCGTAGGGTCGGGGACGGCCTGGCAGCGGTCGTTCCGCGACGACCGGACCGTCAGGGCGCGGGTCAAGCGTGGCGCTCATGCCGCGGCTTCCTCGTCCCCGCTCTGCGCCTGCGGCAGATACGTCAGGACGAGCCGGTTGTCGACGCGGAAGACGGTCCGTGCGACATCGCGGATCTGCTCTGCCGTGACCGCGAGATAGCGGGGCAGCATCTCGTTGATCATTGCGGGTCGGTCGAACAGCGTCGCGTACATGGATAGCCGGTCGGCCCGTTCCTCGACGCGTTGCAGGGCTCCCAGCTCATCGGCTTCGGTCAGGGCCCGGGCGCGCGCGAGCTCGTCGTCGCTGACGAGGTCCGTGGTGAGGAGCGCCAGCTCCTCATGGAAGGCGGCCTCCACCCGTGCGACCTCGATCCCAGGTCGAACGGTCGCCCAGCCCGCACAGATCGAGGCACCGCCCACGAACCCGAGCGCGAAGAACGTCACGTCCTGGGCGATCCGCTCCTCGCGGACAAGCCGGCGATTGAGCCGACTGCCCTTGCCGCCGGCGAGGATCTGACCGGCGAGATCCAGCGCATCGAGCCGTGGGTCACCGAAGACGGGCGCCCGGAAGCTCACATGGACGCGCGGCAACGGCACGCGGTCGTAGACGGTCTCGCGCCGTTCGCCACCGAGGGTCAGCGGCAGCGACAGGTCACCGAGCCGGGGGATGGCCAGGTTGGCCGGGATTCGCCCGAAGAAGCGCTCGGCGGCGGCGGCGACCGTCGCCGTCTCCACGTCGCCGACGACGCTCAGGACCGCGTTGTTTGGCGCGTAGTACGTCCGAAAGAACGCGCTGACATCCTCGATCGAGGCCGCGTCGAGGTCGTCCATCGAACCGATCGTCGTGTGGTGATACGGGTGATCCGGCGGGAACAGGTGGGCCTGGAGCTTCTCCTGCCACGACCCGTACGGTCGGTTGTCGTAGGACCAGCGCTTCTCGTTCTTGACCACCTCGCGCTGGTTGTCCAGGTTCTCCTGGCTGAGGGCGTCGAGCAAGGTGGCCATCCGGTCCGCCTCGAGCCACAGGCCAAGGTCGAGCTGGTGCGACGGCAGTGTCTCGTAGTAGTTGGTCCGATCCAGCCAGGTCGTGCCGTTCATCGTGCCACCCGCTGCCTGGACGAGGGCGATGTGCTCCGCTTTGCCGACGTGCCGGCTGCCCTGGAACATGACGTGCTCGAACAGGTGAGCGAATCCAGTCTTGCCCGGCTGCTCGTGCTTGGAGCCCACGCCGTACCAGAGGTTGATCGCGGCGACCGGGGCCAGGTGGTCCTCGGCGACGATAACGCGCAGACCGTTGGCAAGGCGCTGGTCGCTGAAGGCGACATCCGGAACGATGGTTGACAACGTGTGACCTCAGGGCTGGGGGCGTCGGCAATGTGGTCTGCCGCGGGGTCGGCTGTTGGGTCAGCGGTCTGCGGACCGCCGGGGCCGACGGATCGTACCGCGTCGGCTCGCTGGCTGGACTGTAGCGGCTCGATGGCCCATGGAAGCGGGCCGAATGGCACCTCGTGCACTCGACGGCGAGTTGCGTAGACTGCGCGCGATGTCCGCTCCTCCACGGCGTACCGGGAGTCGCCTGGCCGCCGTTTTCCTGTTGCTCGCGCTGCTCGTTCCCGGCCCGGTGGCGGCGCACGCCGCCCTCGACGTCGCGACCCCGGCAGCCGGTGCGACCGTCACGGGCCCCCCGGAGGAGGTCTCAGGGGTGTTCACCCAGGACATGGACCCGGCCGGCAGCTCGATTGAAATTCGCGACGCCGCCGGCACGGTCATCGCAAAGGGCGGTGTGGATCCCGCCAACGCGCGGCGAATGGTCATCGCGGACCTACCGTCGCTCGTCGCCGGCGAGTACGAGGTTCGATGGACGACCCTCTCGTCCGAGGATGGGGAGCTGGATCGCGACACCTGGACCTTCACCGTCACGGCACCTCCGACCGACCCGCCAACGCCCACACCGGAGCCCACGCCCGAACCCACCGCGTCGCCGACCACGTCCGCGACCCCACCAGCGAGCTCAGGTCCTGCGAGCGATGAACCATCCAGTCCGGAGCCGGCGACTCCTGAGCCAGCGAGCCCCGAGACGTCGCCCTCACCGCTCATCTCGCCGGCCGGCGGCGAGGACACCCCCGGCGCGATGGACGCG
>JANNQZ010000352.1:0-10416 GCA_031401015.1 Chloroflexota bacterium
GCTCACGGCGTTGTTCCGGCGCTACGGCGAGGAGCCAAAGGCGGCACGGGTTGCCCGCGCGATCATCGATGTCCGGCGCAGCGCGCCGATCCGAACCGCGCACGAACTGGCCGCAATCATCGAGCGAGTGGTAGCTCAACACCACCAGACGGCCCCCTGGTCGAAGCAGGCCAAGGGCTGCCCCGAGGCCCGCCTCGAGCGCCTCGAGCTCCTCGTTGACCGCGATCCGCAGCGCCTGGAAGACTCGGGTGGCCGGGTGCGTGCGCCGCGGCTGGCGTGGGTTCGGCGGGAGGACACGCTCGATGATTGCGGCCAGTTCGTGCGCGGTTCGGATCGGCGCGCTGCGCCGGACATCGATGATCGCGCGGGCAACCCGTGCCGCCTTTGGCTCCTCGCCGTAGCGCCGGAACAACGCCGTGAGCTCGGCAACGCCAAGCGTGGCGAGCAGCTCGGACGCCGGCACCCCGCGGCCGGGGTCGAAGCGCATGTCCAGCGGCCCGCCGGCGCGGAAGCCGAACCCGCGATCGCGGTCGGCGAGCTGATAACTTGAGAGCCCAAGATCGAACAGGCACCCGTCGACCGCGCCGAAGCCTGCGGCCGGCGCCACCGCAGCCAGTTCGCGGAAGTTCGATTGCCGGATCATGAGGCGGTCCCCGAAGCGTGGCCGCAGCCGCGCATCGACCCGCGCCGCCGCCATCGCATCGGCATCAAGCCCCAGCAGACGCCCGTCCGGACTGGTCGCTTCCAGAATCCGCTCGGTGTGCCCACCGCCGCCCAGGGTGGCGTCGATGTGAAGGCCGCCGGGCATGGGGGCGAGCATCTGCATGACCTCCTCCACCAGCACCGGCAGGTGCCCTTCGTCCATCTCTCCTCCATCCCGATTGAACGGATCCCGAGCGGATCCTGGAAGCGCATGTGGTTCGAGCTAGATTCCGAGCCCCTCAAAGGCGCGGGCCAGCTCGTCTGGATCCTCGAGTGCGCGGCGGTACTCGTCCCATCGCTCGGCGGCCCAGATTTCCGCGTGGTCGCGCGATCCGACGATCACCGCTTCCGCCCCCAGGCCGATCGAGCCGCGCAAGTACGCAGGCAGCAGGATTCGGCCCTGTCGATCCAGCTCGACTTCATTGGCACGACCGAAGATCGAGCGCTGAAACAGCCGGGCGGTAGGGTTGGTCAGGGCAAGGTTGCCGATCTTTTCAGAGAGCTCATCCCAGCCCGCCTTGGTGTGGATGGCCAGGCAGTTGTCAAGCCAGGCCGAAACCATCGAGCCGGGATCAAGGCGCGCTCGGAACTTTACCGGGACGGCCATCCGTCCCTTCTCGTCCACCGAGTGCCGGTACTCGCCGGTGAACACTGTCGGGTCTACCCCTGCATCCGGTCGCCGTTGGGTCGCGTGGGGCTCTCTTCCCCACTTTGCGCCACTTGACGCCACTTCCCTGCATTCTAACGCCCATGACCGGCGCGTCAAGGCCGATTTCGCAGGCGGCGTGGAAATCAGGCTTCGCAGCGCCGGCCTGGGCCGGGCGAGTCGGCGGGCCGACGGCGAGTCGGTCGGGCCGACGGCGGGTCGGTCGGGCCGTCGGCGGGTCGGTCGGGCGCCTGGGAGGCCGGGGGCGACCTACACCGTGGGAGGCGGCAACCGCAATTCCTGGTCCGGAATCAGCTGGGTTGTCTCCGTCCAGGGGTTGAGCTCGATGACAACATCCAGGGGGATGCCGAAGTATCGGGCGATGCTCACCAGGTTATCGCCGCTGCGAACCGTGTAGATCCAGCAATCAGGCGCATCCGGGCACGGATTGAGCAGCAGGTAGCGGTCGGAACTGGATTGCGGTGTTGGCGCGGGCGACTGCGTCGGTGCGCGCGTCGGGATGACCACCGGCGTGGGGGTCTGAGTCGCCGCGGGCTGGCTCGAAACCTCGGTCGGCTGGGGCGTGGGCGCCGGGGTCGGATTCGTCACCACGGGTGACGCGCTTGCGACAGGGACGGAGCCTGGCGATGTCTCATGCGCCGGCGGCGAGCCCGCTCCCGGATCGCTGGCGGCAACGGCCCGGAGATCCAGACCGTCGTTGGCCACGACAAAGCCAACCGATAGCACGAACGACGCGGCCAGGATCAGGAGCGAACCGACGATTGCTGGCGTCACGCGCGGCCCCTGCCCTGGGACATCGAGGTCCCCCTCGGCAGTGACCCGCGCGCGAATGAACCGCTGACAGCCAACATGGTTGCTTGCCAGGCAGGCAAACTCCTGCTGGCGACGCGACTGCGGAGCCGGATCGCCCAGGGCCACGCAGCGATTGTCGGCATCTGGCCAGTCAACCGGATCGCCAAGGCCGCCGTGCCCGGTCGAGGAACGGAGGTACGGACAAATGCGTGTCTCAGCGTCGACGCTCGCGCCCGGCGGCCGAACGAGGGCTGGCGACGGCAACGGATCGGCTGGATCGTCCCGCACGTCCCCTCCTGCTTGCCTTGACTCGATCGGGCGCGGAGTCTAGTACCTTTCGCGCGTTGCCGCGGGTCGCCGTTCGATGCTAGGCTCAGCGGAGCATGGCGCTCCCGCTTCCCGACATCCCCGCCCAACCCGACCCCTTCCACCTCGCCCCGCATCGCATCAGGCGGTGCACGTTTCGGCGGCTGATCAACGTCGAGTATCGCCGTGAGCGGGTCTACGACGTGGAGTGCCTCTTTCCCGATCGCAAGGTGCCGATCCCGCTCGGTGACCTCGATTCGGCGATGCCGATCTGCAACTCCTGCACGGCCCCGCATATCTTCCGCCCCGACGAGGACTGACCGTCGGCTGGGCGGGCCGCGCACACGATCGCCGAGCGGGCGAGGTCAGCCCAAGGCGGAGGCGAGCACGGGAGCGAGCGCACTTCGACGTGCGTGAGCGGGCGCGCACAGCCGACAACGCGGGGATGGCCCGCCCGGTCGGCGATCGATCGCGTCAGCGAGGCGATCTGTAAGCCGAGTTCTGTCCCGTTGACCTCACGGCCAACGGGGATGGCCATCCATCTGGGGCCGTCGGTTACCCGACGGCTCATGCGGCCGACCCGAGGGCTGGGCAGCGCACCTCTCCCCCGCTGACGGTTGCCCGTCGGCGGGTTACGCCCTCCTATTTGGCCTTGCTCCGGGTGGAGTTTGCCCGTTTCACTCCGACCGCCGGCTCGCACCGGCACTCGGCATCGTCACTGTGGCACTGGTCCTCGCCTTGCGGCGGGCGGGCGTTACCCGCCACCCTGCGCTGAGGAGCTCGGACTTTCCTCACACCGCCGGCAGGTCTCCCAGCCACGGCGCGCGACCATCCGATCACCTCGCTGACGGTTCGATCTTACGCTGCGGCAGCCGAAACACCGCGGGACCTCCTCCCTGGCCGCGAGGGCGCAGCCGTCCCATCCACCTCGCCCGGTACGCCAGTACCGGATTCCGGATGAACCCCTCGTCGACTTGCTCGAAATCGACAAGGAAGCGTCGAATCGTCCGACGGACCACGGTGCTTCGTGCGGAAAGCGGTACTCGAGGTACCGCGGCTGTCAGCCTCAGAGACGATGGACCGCGCGTCCGGGGCCAGTCCGTCAGCCGCCGGGTCGACGAACGATCACCACCGGACCGCCGGCCCCGGCACGGTCGATCGCCTCGTTGGCCAGGGCGTCCGCGACCGAATTCTGTGCCCGCGGGACATGCGTCGCGCTCCAGCGCTCGAAACCAGCGAGGTTCTGCCGACAGGCGGCCCAGAGCGGGATGAGCTTGGCGTCCTTGACCCGCCAGCGACCGGACAGCTGCTCGACGATCAGCTTGGAATCCAGCAACAGGTGGACCTGCCGCGCGCCAAGCTCACGCGCGAGGTCGAGCGCCCGCACCGTGCCCGTGTACTCGGCGACATTGTTGGTCTGCACGCCCAGGAATTCGGAGATCGAGGCGTCCGGAGCTGCGCGATGATCCCGGGCGTCGGGACGCGAGAGGTCGTACAGGGCAGCCCCGAGCGACGCCGGCCCCGGATTGCCACGCGCCGCTCCGTCGGTCCTGATGACGAAGCCCTCGATCACGCCAGCCGCCTCGCGGTCACGCCCGCGATCACGCCAGGCGCCCCGCGGTCACGCCCGCCGCCAGGCGCCCAGCCAGGGCGCTCTCAACCGGCTGCCCCGTTGACTGGCGGAGGGTTGCCCTGGAGTATCGGCAACTCGACTCGACCGCTGCCGCCCGAGCCGCCCCCTCGGAGTCGCCGCCAGACCATCTGGATCGGGTCGTAGTAGGCGTCGGCGACCCGTTCCTTGAGCGGAATGATCGCGTTATCCGTGATCTTGATGTGCTCCGGACAGACCTCGGTGCAGCACTTGGTGATGTTGCACAAGCCGATCCCGCCGCTCTCCTTGAGATACTCGCGCCGATCGGCCGTGTCGATCGGATGCATCTCCAGGCCGGCGGTCCGAACCAGGTAGCGGGGCCCCATGAATGGCGATTCGGTCTCGTGATTGCGCAGGACGTGGCAGACGTCCTGGCACAGGAAGCACTCGATGCACTTTCGGTATTCCTGCACCCGCTCGATGTCCTGTTGCTGCCAGCGCCAATCCTCCTGCGGCACGTCCGCGGGCGGGGTGAACGGCTGGATCGTCTTGTTGACCTCGTAGTTCCACGACACATCGGTCACCAGGTCGCGAATGAGCGGGAATGCCCGCATCGGCTCGACCGTGATCGTCTCAGCCAGGTCGAAGTCGGACAGGCGCGTCTTGCAGGTCAAGCGTGGGCGTCCGTCCACCTCCGCGCTGCACGAGCCGCACTTGGCGGCCTTGCAATTCCAGCGCACGGCCAGGTCCGGCGCCGCGTGGCCCTGGATCCAGTGCAGGGCATCGAGCACGACCATGCCCTCCCCCACCGGTACCGTGAATTCCTCGAAGTGCCCGGCAGTCTCCGGGTCGCCGCGAAAGACCTTCAGGTGCGCGTCCGGCATCGGTCTCTCCGTCTAATGCGCGTTGCCGAGCAGGCTGCGCTGCTCGCTTGACATGCTGGGCAGCGGCGTGGTCTTGACGCTCATCGCTCCGTCCCGGGTCCGGGCAACCACGGAGTTCACCCCGTTCCACTTCGCATCGTCGGTCGCCGGGTGGTCGAGCCGGCTGTGGGCGCCGCGGCTCTCGGTTCGCAGCAGGGCACTGCGAGCCACGGCCTCCGAAACCGTCAGCAGGTTGCCGAGCTCGAAGACGAGGTTCCAGCCCGGGTTATACGCGCGTCCGCCCGTCGCTCGAACATTCGCCCAACGCTTGCGCAGGTCGGCCAGCGCCACGATCGCCTCATCGAGATCGGCCTCGATCCGGAAGATCCCGACCAGCCGGCCCATCATCTCCTGGAGGTCGCGCTGGATGGCGTAGGGGTCCTCGCCATCGGTCCGCTCGAGCGGGGCCGCAAGTGCGCGACTGGCGCCCTGGACCTGGATCGGATCCAGGTGCGGCTCGGTTGGCTGGGTCGAGGCATGTTGCGCGGCCGCAGCACCTGTGCGGGCGCCAAAGACGAGGAGGTCGGACAGCGAATTGCCGCCAAGGCGATTGGCACCATGCATGCCACCGGCCACCTCGCCGGCCGCATAGAGACCGCGAACCCCGGTCGCCCCAGTCTCGGCATCGACCCGGATGCCGCCCATGACGTAGTGGGTCGTCGGCCCCACCTCCATCGCACCCTTTGTGATGTCGACGTCAGCCAACTCCTTGAACTGGTCGTACATCGACGGCAGTTTGCGGCGCACGTGATCGGCCGGCAGATAGCTGATGTCGAGGAAGACTCCGCCGTGCGGTGACCCGCGGCCCTCCTTGACCTCGGTGTAGATGGCCCGGGCGACATTGTCGCGGGTGGACAACTCCGGAGGGCGACGGGCATCGGTCTCGCGACCCTGCGACAGTGCGGTCACCCAGCGCGCAGCCTCCTCGTCGGTCGCGGCGTACTCCGCTCGGCGCTCCTCCGGCAGGTACTTCCACATGAAGCGCTCGCCGTTGGCATTGCGCAGGATCCCACCCTCGCCCCGGACGGCCTCCGTGACCAGCAGGCCGCGGACGCCTGGCGGCCAGACCATGCCGGTCGGGTGGAACTGGACGAACTCCATGTCGATGAGGTCGGCTCCGGCCTCGTAGGCCAGCGCCTGGCCGTCGCCGCTGTACTCCCAGGAGTTCGAGGTGACCTCGTAGGCCTTGCCGATCCCGCCGGTCGCCAGGACGATCGCCTTGGCTGCGAAGGCGATTGGGTCACCGCTCGTTCGCCAGTAGCCGAACGCCCCGCGCACCCCGTCTGTGGCGGTGATCAGGCTGGTGATGGTGCACTCCATGTACACCTTGATCCCGGCGGCCACGGCCCGGTCCTGGAGGGTCCGGATCATCTCCAGGCCGGTCCGATCCCCGACGTGCGCCAGGCGCGGATGCGAGTGACCACCGAACGGCCGCTGGAGGATTCGCCCGTCCTCGGTTCGATCGAAGACGGCGCCCCATTTCTCCAGTTCGCGCACTCGATCGGGCGCTTCCATCGCGTGAAGCTGAGCCATCCGGGGATTGTTGAGGAGCTTGCCGCCGATCATGGTGTCGCGGAAATGGGTCTGCCAGGAGTCGCTCGGCGCGACGTGCGCCAAGGCAGCAGCCACGCCCCCTTCGGCCATCACGGTGTGGGCCTTGCCCAGCAGGGATTTGCACACGAGGCCCACATCGGCACCGCCGGCGTTCGCCTCGATCGCGGCCCGGAGTCCGGCCCCGCCCGCACCGATCACGAGGACGTCGTGGCCGTGCGGCGCGAGCTTCATTCGATCTGGCACAAGCGTGGTCCTAGAAGCGGATCGACGGATCGACAACGGCGCCGACGGCGAGGAGACGCACGTAGACGTCCGACAAGGTGACCGAGATGAGACTGGCCCAGGCCCAGCCCATGTGGTGCCGGTTGAATGAGGTCAGCCGTTGCCAGAGCGAGTAGCGGACCTTGGTTCGCCGCGAACACGAGAAGCAATCCAGCCGCCCGCCGACCAGGTGGCGAAGCGAATGACAGGACAGGGAATACATGCTCAGCAGGAACGCGTTCACCAGCAGGATGCCCACGCCAAGTCCGACCCGGTAGCCGCCGCCGTGGACGACGGCCAGGGCGACGTCGAGCCACAGGAAGAACAAGGGAATGAACGCGAGGTACAGGAACAGGCGGTGGAGGTTCTGGAGGATGAACGGCAGTCGACTTTCCATCGCGTACCGACGATGGATCGTGGGTTCGCCCACCGCGCAGCCAGGCGGATCGGCGAAATAGAACCGGTAATACGCCTTGCGGTAGTAGTAGCAGGTCGCCCGAAAGCCGAGCGGCACCCACAGGATGAACAGGCCCGGACTGATCCAGGTGGGTAGCCAGTCCGGCCGGACCAGCGGCGAGAAGAGGGGCGACAGGTAGCCGTCAACCTCGTACGGGGTCCCAAAGAGTGGTGTGAACAGGATCCCGCTGACGAACAGGTAGGTAGCGCAGAGGGTGAACAGGGTGGCCTGGGCAGCTGGGGCAAGCGCCCATCGGTCGACGCGGTTGGTAGCTCCGAGGCCCTGGCGGGCTGTTCCGGGCGGTTTGCGTGGCAGCCGGAGGCTGGCGGGTATCCCCGTCATCGGGTTGCGCTGGCGACGCTGGCGTCGCGGAGGCGCTCGATGATCGCGTCGGCAAATGCCGCAGTGCCGGCCGTTCCGCCGAGATCGGAGGTCACGGTTCGCCCTTCGGCGATCACGTCCCGAACCGCGGTCTCAACCCGGGTCGCGTCGGCCGGGTAGCCAAGATGGCGGAGCATCAGGGCGCCAGACAGGATCAGCGCGGTTGGGTTCGCCTTGTCCAGACCCGCGTACTTGGGCGCGGAGCCATGGACCGGCTCGAAGACGGCCGCCTCAGCCCCGATATTCGCGCCGGGTGCGACTCCGAGACCCCCGACCAGGCCCGCAGCCAGGTCGCTGACGATGTCGCCGTACAGGTTTGGCAGCACCAGGACGTCGTACAACTCGGGCTTCTGGACCAGCTGCATGCACATGTTGTCGACGATGCGATCCTCGAACTCGATGCGGCCCTCGTAGCCCGCCGCGATCGTGCGGCAGCTCTCGAGGAAGAGCCCGTCCGACAGCTTCATGATGTTGGCCTTGTGGACCGCGGTGACCTTGCGCCGTTCGTTGGCCACGGCGTACTCAAACGCGTACCGGGCGATCCGTTCGGAGGCGGCCCGGGTGATGATCTTGATGCTCTCCGCGGCGTCCGGGCCGACCATGTGCTCGATCCCGCCGTACAGGTCTTCGGTGTTCTCCCGAACGATGACGAGGTCGACGCCCTCGTAGCGAGTGTCGAGGCCCTTCATCGAGCGGGCGGGACGCAGGTTGGCGTAGAGGCCGAGCGCCTGGCGAAGCGTGACATTCGCGCTTCGGAACCCGCCGCCGACCGGTGTCGTGATCGGGCCCTTGAGCGCGACCCGGTTGCGCCGGATCGATTCGAGGACGTGCTCCGGGAGCGGCGTCCCGAACTCCGCGATGACCGCTTCGCCAGCCTGCTGCGTCTCCCACTCGAACTTGATTCCTGTCGCTTCGAGCACGCGCGTGGTCGCCGCCGCCAGCTCAGGACCAATGCCGTCGCCGGGGATCAGGGTGATTCGATGGGCCATGGCCCGATTGTACCGGGGCGGGAGGTCCAGCTGCCGGAACCGGTTGCAGGCCGACCGCGCCGGGCGGTTGGGGTCGCTGACGGGGTACCATCCCCATCCGCCCCGCTCGATGCCACGGAGCCCCCGCTCGTGAAACTCCAGGAAGCCGACGCCAAGTCGCTGCTCGTCGCCCAGGGTCTGCCCGTCCCCGAATGGGCGGTCGCCAATACCGTCGCCGAGGCACGTGCGGCCGCCGAGCGTTTCCTGGGAACCGGCGCCGGCAAGGTGGTCATCAAGGCCCAGGTCCTGGTCGGCGGACGTGGCAAGGCCGGCGGCGTCAAGCTTGCCGGCTCCGCGGACGAGGCCGAGCGGGTCGCCGGGGCCATTCTGGGCATGGACATCAAGGGCATGACGGTCCGCAAGGTGCTGATTGGTCCGGCCGCCGACATCGTCCGGGAGTTCTACCTCGCCGCCGTCCTCGATCGCGCGGAGCGCCGGATCCTGCTCATGGGGTCTGCCGAGGGCGGTATCGAGATCGAGACGGTGGCGGCCGAGCACCCGGATGCCATCATTCGCCGCCATGCAGACCCGAACCTTGGCCTGCTCGGCTTCCAGGCACGCGACCTGGCGTTTGCCATGGGGCTGGGCGGCCAGCTCAGGGACGCCGTCCGCATCGCGCAGGGCCTGGTGGCCACGATGAAGGCGTACGACGCGGATCTCGTCGAGGTCAACCCGTTGGCCATCGTGCGCGAGGCCGGTCCCGGCGGCGCCCTGGTCGAACGGCTCGTCTGTCTCGACGCGAAGATCACGTTGGATGACTCGGCGCTCGGACGGCATGCGGGCCTGGAGGACCTGCGCGATCCGGACGAAGAGGCGCCCGAGGATCGCGAGGCGCGCGAGGCCGGACTCACGTTCATCAAGCTCGATGGCACGATCGGCTGCATGGTCAATGGCGCGGGCCTGGCGATGGCCACCATGGACCTGGTCAAGCGCGCCGGTGGCGAACCGGCCAACTTCCTCGATATCGGCGGTGGCGCGCGGGCCGACAAGGTCGCCGAGGCCATGCGCCTGATCCTGTCCGACCCGCGGGTCAACGCCATTCTCGTCAACATCTTTGGCGGGATCACCCGTGGCGACGAGGTTGCGCGGGGTCTCATCGAGGCGCGAGCCCAGCAATCCCGCGACTGCCCCATGGTCGTGCGGATCGTAGGCACGAACGCCGCCGAGGCCGCAATCCTGCTGGCCGAGGCCCGCTTCGAAACCGCGACTTCCCTCGACGAAGCCGCGGCCAAGGCCGTGGCTGCCTCCCGGGCCGCCGGGGCGGGCGCATGAGCATCCTCGTCGGGCGCGACACACGCCTCGTCGTCCAGGGCATCACCGGGCGCGAGGGCGCCTTCCACGCGGGTGCCGCCCAGGCCTACGGCACCAACGTCGTCGCGGGCGTCACGCCGGGCAAGGGCGGGCAGACCGCGCTTGATGGCTCCGTCCCCGTGTACGACACCGTCGCCGAGGCCGTACGCCGGACAGGCGCCAATACCTCGCTCGTCTTCGTGCCGGCCGCCGGCGCCCCGGACGCCGTGATGGAGGCCGCCGCAGCGGGCATCGCGACGATCTTCTGCATCACGGAGGGCATTCCTGCACTCGACATGATCCCGGCGGTCGAGATGGTTCGGGCGCACGGTGCCCGGCTGATCGGACCAAACTGCCCGGGGGCCACGTCTCCCGGCCGGGCGAAGGTGGGGATCATTCCGGGCTCGATCCATCGCGAGGGGCGGGTCGGTGTCGTCAGCCGCTCAGGAACGCTGACCTACGAG
>JANNQZ010000353.1:0-2070 GCA_031401015.1 Chloroflexota bacterium
GGAACGTCCCGGCCATGACGTCGCGGCCGCCCTCGCCGGCCAGGCTGATGATCCGTTCGCGCAGCTCGGCGGCCGCCCGATTGGTGAAGGTGACCGCCAGGATCCGCCAGGGCGCAACGTCCTTGACACCGATGAGATAGGCGATCCGATGCGCCAGCACCCTGGTCTTGCCGGACCCGGCTCCGGCCAGGATCAGGAGCGGTCCGTCCGTCGTGGTGACGGCCCTCGCCTGCTCCGGGTTGAGCGCGTGGACGATCTCCAGGGCTCGAGCCGCGAGGGCCACGGACCGGGCGGCGGGATCGGCCGGGCGCACTTCCGTGTCCGCCTGCTCCTGACCCGGAACGTCGCGCATCCAGGCCGGCTCCTCGGGTGGAGCGTCGGGCGCATCGGCGAACTCGACGAAGGCCGTACCGACCTCCGCAGCTTCGTCAGCCGCTTCGTCGAGCGTGGGGCTACCGGGACGCCGACGTCGGGTGGGACTCACCCAGCCATTGTAGGTGTGGGCCCTTCACCGGGCCGCATCTGGCCCCGTGCATGGCCGCGCGTCGTGCCCGCCCAGAACTATGTTGCGGGTGCGATCTGATCGGCGGGCGGGGCCTTGATGTCAAGGGCCTCGTCCCACTTCGAAAGCGCCAGCTCCAGCGTCAGCGAACCCTGGTCACCGAGCGACGCCACCGCGGTCATGCCGGCCAGACGGTAGGTGTTCTTCTCCACCCGTATCGTCAGCGCCACGCTGGCCGCGCCCACGTCGATCGGCAGCTCCTCGACCGCGGCACCCGTCGGATCCAGGGCCGCAAGCTCCTCGGCCGTCAGGTCGATGGTGACGGTGTAACACTTCACGTCGCCGCAGTCCACGTCTGCGCCCTTGACCGGGTCGACACCGTCCTTGAGCAGGAAGTCGCCGAGCTGGTCGACCATCGCCGACGGGTCCGTTGGGTCGATCGGCAGATCTTCCGCGGAGCCATCCGACATCTCGAAGAGCGGGCCGCCCAATGAAGTCTGCGTATACGAGGTCGTGCCGATCTGGACCAGCTCGCCGGTCAGCCCGAGCAGCGCCGGCACGGCGAACGTCACATGAGAATTCCCGCCGGCAATATCAATGTCGGCAGAGGCAGTGGTGCCGGTCATGGCAAAGCTGGAGCCCGTGCCGCCCGTCCCAAACAGGTCGGCCTTGATGGAGCCCTCGACGGTGGCCTCGAGATGAACGCTCTTGGCGCCCTCGGTGGCTTTGAGGGCCGCGGTGATGATGGCGGTCGGGTCGGTCAGTTCCGGAAGCGCCGCGCTGCCGCAGCCGCCGAGAACAAGGGAGACGGCGACGATCAGAGCGGGCGCGGCGGACCTGGAGCGAGAGAAGCGAAACATCTGGTACCTCGGTATGTCGATCTGCGAGCAGTCGACGGCTTGACTTCCGGCGCCAATGTCGGCGTGCCGGTGCGTCCTGTCAACCAGCCGATAGTCCCGCGGCCAGGGGTCGCGGGCAACTGGAATCGATCAGGCCCCCGGCGGAGCCGGGGGCCTGCCTCGCACGTTGAACGTTGCGAATGGGTCGGACTAGAAGTCCATCCCTCCGCCGCCGCCGTGGCCGTGATCGCCACCGCCGCCGGCCTTCTCCTTCTCCGGCATGTCCGTGATCAGCGTCTCGGTGGTCAGGACCATCGCCGCGATGGAGGCCGCGTTCTGGAGGGCCGAGCGCGTCACCTTGGCCGCGTCGACGATGCCCTTCTTGAACATGTCCCCGTACTCGCCCTTGAGCGCGTCGTAGCCGTGGCCGGCCTTGAGGCCCTTGACGTGCGCCACGACGACCTCGCCGGACTGCCCGGCGTTGTCGGCGATCTGACGCGCTGGAGCTTCGAGTGCCTTGCGCACGATGTCGACGCCGACCTGGGCGTCTCCGTCGAGCTTGATCTTGTCGAGGGCCGGGATGGCCTGCAGGAGGGTCGTCCCACCACCAGCGACGAGGCCCTCTTCAACGGCCGCACGGGTCGTCGAGAGCGCATCCTCGATGCGGTGCTTCTTCTCCTTTAGCTCCACTTCCGTGGCCGCGCCGACCTTGATGACGGCGACGCCACC
>JANNQZ010000354.1:0-2804 GCA_031401015.1 Chloroflexota bacterium
CGGGTCGATGAACGTGGACGTGCGGTTCGGATCCGTCTGGTAGGTCGCGACCTGGTACTTCTCGAATTCCGCAGAAGTCAGATAGGTCATCAGATGCCAGGCGACATCCTTGTTCTTGTCGGGCAGGTTTTTGGGGATGCCCAGGCCCCAGCCACCGCGAATGGCCCGGGGTGTCTGGCCGGCGTCGGCCGGCATGACGGCAGTATCCGTGGTCGCGGCAACCGGGGAGTCCGGGCCGTAGATGCTGCCGCCAATGGTCGACCAGAACAGCATCATCGCGACCTTGCCGGAGATGAAGGCATCAAGGCCTTCGGTGAAGCCATAGCTCGTGACGGCCGCGGGCGCATACGGCACGCAGTCGATCATGTGCTGGAGGGCACGGATCGCCTCGGGCGAGGTGAGGTTGGTCGCAAGCGTCTTGTCCGCCTTCGACCCGGTCGTGAACTGGCCGCCCATCGTGATGAACCGGGTGTACCAGTCCACCAGAAACAGCGACACGTCATTGGCGCCGATCATGCAGTTGCCGGCGACGTCCCCACTGGTCAGGGTCTTGGCGGCAGCCAGGTAGTCCACCCAGTTGGTCGGCACGGCGACGCCTGCTGCGTCGAACAGATCCTTGCGATAGAACATGATGCACGAGCCCGAGTGGACACCTGGGATGAGATAGAGCTTGTCCCCGCCAAACTCGCCCTTCGCGATGTCGAAGTAGCCGCAGTAGTCCAGTTCACCCGCCGGGAAATCGGCCAGGTCGTAGCCCTCAGGTGTCCGCGCTGGGTCGGCGACCCACGGGGTGATCTCCTGGAACAGGTCCGCGCCGACCGTCCCGGCAACCGAGAAGCCAAGGACGTGCAGGATGTCGAAGGCGGACTCCGGCGCGCGCAGATTCTGGTTGTTCGACTCGAGTAGGGCTCCAAGGGCGAGCGTCGTCAACTCGACATCGATCCCCATCTTTGCCTTGATTTCGTCCTTCTTGTCCTTGAGTCCGCTGTCGTCGCGCTCGCCGTCGACCATGGCGATCCGGACCTTCTCGCCGGCGTAGCGCATCGGATCAAAGGCCGGAGCAGGCTCGAGAGTGGCGGCCGCGGTCGGGGCTGCCGTTGCCGGTGCGGTCGTTGGCGCCGCGGTCGCGGCGGGCGCCGGACTGTCCGATGCGGTGCCGCCGCCACACGCCGCGATCACGGCTGCAATGGTGCCGCCGGACAGGCCGAGCACGGTGGCCCGGCGAATGAACGAACGACGACTGATCCGCCCGGCCAGGACGTCCGCGATCGCTTGTGACGCCGGGTCCTGCCCACCAACGGGACGCTGCTGATCCACGTTACTCCTCCTCAAGTCTGGCCTGGAAGTGGCCCCTGAACCATCCGCCGGACCCGCCCGGAAGTCGGTCCGGGCGGACCATACGCCCGCAGCACAATCGATGTCAACAATCGGTTGTTCCGTCCGGCCTGGCGGGTGCCCAGCGGTCGTCCTGGATGCGAACGACCACCTCGTTTCGCTGATTCCGTCCCTCGATCAGACGGCGGACCCGGCCGCCCCGACGGTCGTCGTCCACGGTGACAGCCTCGACCCGGGAGGTTGCGTTGAGGCTGTCACCGGCCAGGACGACACCCGCGAGGATGATGCTGGACCAACCGTCCGGGACTGCTCGCCGCGCCTCCGACGGTAGTGCCGTGGCAGGTTCAGCCAGGCCGACGACGACCGCGACCGACAGGGCACCGAGCACCAGTGGCTGGCCAAACGGACCGTGGGCCGCCCGGTGCGCGTCTCCATGCACGTCGCTCGCGTTGTTCGTCAGCCAGGCGAGCCGCGGATGCTCATCGGCCGTGATCGTCCGCCCACCGGGGTGAACGATCGTGCCGCCGACGATGGCGTCCTCCAGCCACCAGCCGCGCTGACGCACGGTCACAGCTCCGCGAGGATCCCGGTCGGGTCGTCGTGCGGCTGTGCGCGCACCCAGTCCGCGTCGACCAGATGCCCGAACCCGGGCGCCTCGGGGAGCGGCGCCATGCGGCCCCCCGGCAGGATCGTCGGCTGCGGCAGCGGGTCGTCCATTGGATGCACGCCGGTGAACGGGATCCCCCATTCGATCGGGGCATCGAGATGGCCGAGACCGGCCAGCACCTGGCTATGCACGTGGGGGAACATGTGCGGCGCGAATGCGAGCCCTGCTGCCAGCACCTGGTCGATCACCCGCCGACCGCGGGTGATCCCGCCCATGCAGGTGAAGTCGATCCGGATCACGTCCACCCCGCCCGTCGCGATCAGCGCTTCCGGGTAGTAGCTCCCGCCCTGCTCATCGCCCATCGCGATCGGGACGTTGATCCGGTCTCGCAGGCGGCGCAGGATGGCGGCATCGCCGGGCGGAAACACATCCTCGAACCAGCCGAGATCCACGTCCGGAATCGACTGAATGAACGCGGCCGCGGTCTCGACATCCTCGTAGACCCACGCCGCATCCATCCCGAGCCACGCGTCCGGCGCGGCCGCCCGGGCGGCGCGGAGACGACCGGCGCTTCGCTCGGGCGTCGCCGCGATCGGCGCCTTGAAGCGGCGCCAGCCGGCGGCGTACAACTGGGCGGTCTGCGCGCCGGTTTCCTCGGGGCCCATCGTCCCGGGCGGATAGCCGATGATCGCGGTCGCGGGCATCGGAGCGTTTCGTCCGCCGAGCAGATCGGCGATGGACCGATCGGCCAGCTTCGCCGCCGCATCCCAACAGGCGAGGTCCACGATCGACAGGGCCCGGAGCCCGATCCCCGCGGCATGCGAGGCCAGGCTCCGCCGCCAGGCGATCGTGAACGTCCGCT
>JANNQZ010000355.1:0-11511 GCA_031401015.1 Chloroflexota bacterium
CGGAAATGTCGTCAACACGGATGCCTGCAGCAACCTGTGCAAGACGGCCCGCTGTGGCGACAGCATCGTCAATCAGGCGAGCGAACAGTGCGACGATGGCAACACCGTCAACACCGACTCCTGCAGAAACGTATGCGATCAGCCCCGGCAGGTTGGAGAGATTGACGACAACACCCAGGAGGACGATGGCGGCGAGCCCGATCCGACTTGCAGCCGGGAGCCACGATCTCCCCGGAGTGATCATCGCAACCGCCCCGGACGGAGCCACAGGCTGGCCGCGGTGGGCTCGACACTGCGCGCGACGCCGTCGACGACGGCGCTCCCGACGAAGGGCAGATCCATCTCGTCGCGTAGCCGTGCCGCAAGGGCATCGATCGTTCGCTCGGCGTCATACCGTGCCCGGTTGAAGCGATGATCGACTGCGGCCTGAGTCCGCCGCCGAACTGGCTGGAACAGCGCCGCCGCGGCCAGCGTGGACGCGGCTACCGCGACCGTGTCACCGCCGGTGATGGCGCCGAGCGGGCCTTGCAGAACCAGGATCAAGCCGGCGTACACGGCCACCAGCATCGCGCTGACCACCCCGTACGAGATCGTCCGGCTGATGATCCGGTCGATGTCATAGAGCCGGTAACGCAGGACGGCGATGCCGATGGCGATCGGCACGGTGGGAAACGCCACGATCGCGGCGATCCACGCCAGCCCGCTGTCCCCCGCGTCGGGTACGAGACTCGCGACGACGACGCCGCTGACCACGGCCGACGTGAGGACGGCGAAGGAGGCTGCGATCCAGCGGAGCTGCTGACGCTCCGTCCCGCCGGCACGCCGGACCCGGACGACAAGTGAGACCGAACCGGCGATCACGAGGATCATGATTGGGAAGATGACGGTGATCGAGTTGATCACCCGCCAGATCGAGAGGTCCGGCAGGAGGGCAACTGGGTTCCGGACGAGCGTGCCCACCGGATAACCAACAAAGATCTCGGGGACGACGTAGGCCGCTGCGGCGAAGACGAGGCCGACTCCCAGTCCAAGCCGACCGAGTCGACCCCACCGTCCCCCCGGTAATCGGCCGGACGGGAAGACCATCACCAGGACCGCGTAGAGGAAGAATAGGGTCGTCCCGAGGCCGGCATGGAAGATCGCGAACAGGGCGACGGACAGGTCGACGCTCCCTTCGGCGAACTGCTCGGGCGTACCCGTGACGGGCACCGAGATCAGCGCGAAGCACAAGGCCTGGCCGATGAGGATCCAGCCAATCGAGGTCCCCCGCCGCCGGATGACCAGGACGGCGCCCATCGCGGCATAGGGAAGCGCCATGAGGCCCGCGGGCCCGGCCGGGCTCGTGATCGAGAACATCGACGCGACGATCACGAAGCCGACGATCGCAAGCCGTGCGGCCAACCCGAGCCTTCGCATCACCGGCCCCGGGCCCGCAGGGAAGGCCGGAGCCAGACGCCAACCGAGCTCGGCGCGAGGGTCCGGTCAACGACGGCGCCGAGCCCGGTCCCGAGTCGCTCGAGGTCGAACTCGTCTCGCAGACCTGCCGCAAGACCCTCGACCGTGCGTTGCGCGTCGTAGCGTGCCCGGTCGAAGCGCCGATCGACGGCCGACTGGACCCGCCGCCGAACTGGCTGGAAGAGCGCGAACGCCACGAGTGTGGACGCGGCGACGGCCAGCGTCTGACCCTGGGTGAACCCGGCCAGGACCGCCTGCATGGCAACGACGGCTCCCGCGAAGGCACTCACGAGCACGCCGCTGATCACTGCCCATGACAGCGTCCGCGAGATGAGCCGGTCGATGTCGTACAGCCGGTAGCGCAGGATCGCGATGCCGACTGCGATCGGCGGAAGCGACAAGGTCCACGGGGCAAGAACGTCGACGATCGTCTGGGTAGCACCATCGACGACAGAAACCGTAAAGAACACGCCGAAGATAGCGTTCGACGCAACAAACCATTTGAGCTGCGCCCGCTCGACGCCCCTGGATCTGCGGACTCGCACGATCACCGCTGCGAGGGCGAGGAGAAGCGCGAACGGCAGGGCCGTGGCGACGAGCGTTTCGCCGATCGCCCAGAGCGGTTCAGATCCGGAAAGCCCGCTCACGCCGAACGGGTTGTCCGCGAAGCTGCTCCCGCTGCCCCCGATCCGTCCGGGGCGCACGACCACCGTTGCCGAGCCGACCGCGATCATTGCGACGATCGCTCCGACCGGCCATCTCCAGCGCGGGCCTGGAAGTCGGCCGGTCGGGAAGACCAGGGCCAGCAGCGGCCCGGCGGCGATCACGGACGGATAGATCCCAAGCGCGCCGATCAGCGCGACGACCCCCGCAAGGAGGTCGTGCCTGCCACGCTCCTCATACAGGACGGCCCCGCCAGGGAATCCGAGAAATGCCGCCGCGAGGAGGATGGCGGCGAGCATCAAGACAACGCCGACGATGTTCCCGGGGCGTCGCAGCGTCAGTACGGCGCCCACGCTCGCATCGATGGCGACCGCGAGCGCCAGGCCGCCGAAGATGACGGAGAAGTTGGCGCCGCTGCTGCCCGTGAGACCCATGCCTGAGGTCGCGGCGAAGACGAGCGCGGTTGCACCCGCCATCGCGGCCAGCCATGCGACCGCGACAACGAACGTCCGCGCGGTCATCGTGCGCCGCCTCATGGCCGCGTCGCCTCGCGAATCCATAGGCCCAATGAAACGGGCTTGACCACGCCCTGGACCGTCGCATGCAGATCGGTCGTAACCGTCGCGATGTCGACCTCGTCGCGCAGGCGCGCGGAGAAGGCGGCGACCGTCCGCTCAGCGTCATAACGGGTGCGGTTGAACCGGCGGTCGACGGCCGATTGGATACGTCGCCGAATGGGCTGGAACGCGGCGAAGGCGACGAGCGTGGAGGCTGCCACGGCGATCGTCTGGCCCTGGGCGAATGTCGCCAGGGCGGCCGACAGGAGCACGATGATCCCGCCGAATACGGTGGCCACGATGGTGCTGACCAGCGCATAGCCGATCGTGCGGCTGATGATCCGGTCGATGTCGTACAGGTGGTGCCGGAGGATGGCGATGCCGATGGCGACCGGGACCCCAGCTTGCGCGAATCCGTAGACGATCAGGCCGGTCTCGCCCGGTGAACCCTTCGTCACGACGGCCGCCCATGCGGAGAGACCCACGCCCGCGAAGGCCACGGCGATGGCCATGCTGAACCACTTGAGTTGTTGTCGCTCGACGTGCGCAGCCGCCCGATAGCGGGTCACCAACGAGATCGCGACCAACGGCGACAAGATCGTCCCGAAGAGCGCGATGAGCGGCGACACCGGCTGCCCGAAGCGAAGATCTGGCCCGACCCCGAAAGGGTTCTGGAGGGTCGGGAAGAGGTGCGACGAACCCGGCTGTAACAGGATCGCTGCACTGAACACGATCATCCCCGGCACGGAAAGCCGCAGGACGCGCGCCCAGCTCGGGGATTGCCCTCCACCGGTCGGGAAGATGAAGCCGACCATGAACGCGAACGCACCGAACTGGGTTCCGAGGACCGTGATCCAGCCCGCGACCTCCGCCATCGCTCGTCCCCTGTTTGTCCCATCCGCGGCGAATGCGAATGTGAACGCCAGGGCAAGCATCGACAACGCGTAGCCTGACCCGGAGACCACCATCACCCGCCCGATGAGGTTCTCCGGACGCTTGATCGCGAGGTAGCCACCCACAGACGCCCAGCTCATGGCCATCACCAGGAAGGCCAGCATGGCCATGGGACCGAAACCGAACGTGACAGGTAGGAACGGGGCCGGCGCGGCGATCCGGACGACGATCGCGCCGATGGTGCAGGACATGGCGACGACCCAACCGACGATTGCCAGGGTTTTCGGCATTGTCATCGACCGCCCCCGCGCAGCCAGACCGCGCTCATGGTCGGTTGGACGGCCGCGCTCGTCGTGCGCTGCAGCTCTCCGGCAAGCGTGGACAGATCCAGCTCGTCGCGCAGCCGACCGGAGAACTGCTCCACCGTCCGCTCGGCATCGTAGAAGGCCCGGTTGAAGCGGCGGTCGACGAACCGCTGGACCCGGATGCGTAACGGATTGAACAGCGCGGCAATGAGCAGGGTAGACACGGCCACGACGAGCGGTTCGGACCGGATGGCCGCGCTGAACACCCCCTGGAGCCCCAGGTTCACGACCACGAACGTGGCGAACAGGAGGGCCGTGATGATGCCGTACGCGAGCGTCCGGCTGATGATCCGGTCGATGTCGTAGAGGTGGTAGCGCAGGATGGTGATCCCGATGGCGAGCGGGACGAGGGCCCCGGCGAAGACGTAGACCGCCAGACCGATCCCATCGGCCGGGCGGTTCAGGATGACCGTATCGAGGAACATGATGCCGAGGGCGATGGTCGACAGTCCCAGCGCCAGGACGAACCACTTCAGCTGCTGGCGCTCGATGCGGACCGACGACCGGTATCGTGAGACCATCGAGGTTCCGAGGCCCACCAGGACGATCAGCGTCGGGATGGCGAGAATCGGCGCGATCGGCCGATCTCCGCGGAGATCCGGCCCGAAACCGAACGGGTTCTGCAGGGCGGGAACGAGTTGCAGGGGACCCGGCTGGCCGAGACTGATCACGAGGAAGCCGATCGCCATCGCCCAGTAGAGGCGCAGGAACCACGCCCAGCGGAAGCTCTGGGTGCGCCCGCTCGGAAAGACCAAGCCGATCGCCACTTGGAAGATCCCGACCAGTTGCAGCAGGACCGTCGCCCAACCGGCGATCTGGGCGAGCCGCGCGCCCTCGGCGGTGCCTTGTGCGACGAACACGAAGGTCATGGCCACGGTCAGCTGCGACAGCGTATGTCCGACCCCGACCGGAACCATGAGCCAGCCCACGGCATTGCCGGGACGACGGAAGACGAGTAGCGCCCCGATCGACGCCCAGGTCAAGCCTCCGACCAGGAAGCCGACCATGGCCGGGCCGCCGTACCCAAACGCCACCGTGATGAACGGGGCCGGCGCGATCAGCCGGACGACGATCGTGCCGATCACCCCGACGATGGCAGTCGCCAACCCGATCGCCGCGAACAGCCAGGCGCCCACATTGACTCGAGCCGCTGGCATCGTCATCGCGCTCCGCCCGCCCGCAGCCAGACCGCGCTCGTCGCAGGTTCGACCGCCGCAACCGAGGTCCGCTGCAGCTCCCGGGCAAGGGTCGCGAGGTCGAGCTCGTCGCGGAGTTGGCCGGAGAACCGCTCGACCGTGCGTTCCGCATCGTAGCTGGCCCGGTTGAAGCGCCGGTCGACGATTGATTGGACGCGTGAGCGGAGCGGGTTGAACAACGCGGCGACGAGCAGGGTGGAGCCGGCGACGACCAGCGGCTCGCGGCTGGTCGCGGCGTTGAGCGCCCCCTGCAGCCCGACGTTCACCGCCGCGAATACGGCGAACAGGACCCCCGTCACGACGCCATAGCCGATGGTCCGGCTGATGATCCGGTCGATCTCGTAGAGGTGGTAGCGCGTGATCGCGATGCCCACCGCGATCGCGGGCAGGATGGTGGACAGGATCCACAACTGCCAGAGCCAATCGAACCGATCCCCGAACAGCAGGAGAGCGACGACCAGCGATACGGTGACCGACCCGGACGCCAGCACCCAGCGGATCTGCGTCCGGCGCACGCCGTCCGAGCGACGGTAGCGCAAGAGCAGGTCCACGAGCGCGGAGACATACGCACCGAGGAGCAGCACGAACCCTAATTCCGACTCGCCGAACACGGTCGGATCAAGGAGCATGACCACCTGGCTGATCAAGAGGACCAGAACGAGCGCCTGGACCATCGTCCCGAGCCGCGAGGTCGCCCGTCCGTCCGGGAACCAGGCGATGAGCAGGACTGCGCCCAACACGATGGCCATAAAACCCATGGCGTCCACCGCGGCAAAGATCCACTCAGGGATGGCTCCCGATCGGGTCCACTCTGGATCGAGGGCACCGATGATGGTCGGGCCTCCCTGGCTCAGTGCCAGGCTGACGCCCACCACCATCATCAGTCGCCCGATTCGGTGGCCCGGCCGCTGCACGAGGATGGTCGAACCGACCAGGGTGAAGCCCAAGCTCCCGCCGACCACGTACACCAGATGGGCCAGGACATCCCACAGCGCGATGTCCCCGGTGTCGGAGAGGTCCAGCCCGATTCCAAGGGCGAGGACCGTTACGACGAGCCCGACCGTGAACACGATGATCCGGTGAGCGGCGATGGCTCTCGCGATCGATAGCATGGCGCGATCCTCTACGGCGGGCGTCACCGGAACGTTACGGGATTGTCGGCGAGTCCGGTACCGTTACGTGGTGACCGCCCGACTTGACATCCGCCTGCTGGGCCCTCTGGAGATCCTCGTGGACGGCGCCGCTCTCGCGGTGGACACGCGCAAGGCCGTCGCAATCCTCGCCGTCCTCGCCGCGGAGGGACGTCCGTTCGCCCGGGATGAACTTGCTGCGCTGCTATGGCCGGACTCGGACGACATGGCGGCCCGGGGCGCCTTGCGTCGGACCCTGTCCACGATGCGCACCGCGATCGGCGATGGGCCACTCATCATCGATCGGGCGAAGGTGGACCTCGACCGGCGGTTCGTGCGCATCGATCTCGCCCAGGTGGAGGCGGCGTCGCGTTCCGACGATCGCGACACGCTGGCGGCCGCAGCCGCACTCGCCCGAGGCACCTTCCTCGCCGGATTCAACTTGCGCGACAGCCCGGACTTCGACGATTGGCGGGCCGGTCGCGCCGTCGCCGCCGAGCGAGCCATCATGGCCGTCCTGGACCGACTCGCGACCATGGCAGCGGCGGAGGGTGACCTGTCGGCGGCGATCGATGCGGCGTCGCGGCGTCTCGACCTGGACCCGCTCGACGAAGGCGGCCACGTTCGGCTGATGGACCTCCTGGTGGCGGCCGGGGACCGATCTGCGGCGTTGCGTCAGTACCGGGCCTGCGTCGCGACGCTGGCGCGCGAGCTCGGGGTGGCCCCGCTTGCGTCCACAACCGCCCGATATGAGGCCATCCGGGACCAGGACGACCCGACCCTCGCCGCTGGCCCCGAAGCGCCCGTCGCGGCGTCGTCTGTGGAGCCCCTTCCGGCGTTCGCGCCGGCGTTCCCACTGGTCGGGCGGGCGGCGAGCCTCGATGCGATCGTCCGGCTCCACGCGGCGGCCCGCGACGGAAACGGCAGGATCGTGGCGTTAGTCGGGGAGGCCGGGATCGGAAAGACCCGTCTCGGCGCCGAGGCAGCGGCCCTGGTTCGCGCCGGTGGGGGCGTCGTCCTGGCCACCACCGCGTACCCGGCCGAGCGGGCCATCGCGTACGGCTCCATCGTCGAGTTGTTGCGGGCAGCCCTCGCCCTCCCGGATGCCGCCGACCGGCTGGAACATTTCGCTGCGACGACGCGTGCGGAGCTCGCCCGATTGCTTCCGGCGATCGATCCGCGAGGGGCCGCGGGAATACCGCCGGATGGCCCGGGGGCCCATGCCCGCCTCGTCGCCGCGATCGCTGACGGCCTCACAGCGCTAGTCGCGGGCCCCACCCCGGGACTCGTCTGGATCGACGACATCCAATGGCTGGATGCTTCGACCCGTGAGGCACTCGACTTCCTGGAGCATCGTCTGGTGGGCCGTCCCATCGTCCTGCTCCTGTCCTGGCGTCCCGGCGATCTGGACGGCGACGTGCAGCAGTTCATCGACCGCCTGATGGCGTCTGACGCCACGGTGCTGCCGCTCGTCCGACTCGACCGTCACGATATCGCCGCGCTCGTGGCGGACGCAGCGGCCGATCCGGCGATCGTCGACCGCCTCACAAGCGCGTCGGAAGGGCTCCCCCTGTACGTCATCGAGGCGCTCGCCGCCGGCCACGGCGCGCTGCCGGACGCGTTGCCGAATGGCGTGCGATCTGTCCTCAGCGGGCGACTCGCGTCCGTCGGCGAGACCGCCGCCCAGATCCTCGCCGCAGCATCCGTCATCGGGCGGTCGTTCGATCTCGCGACGCTCCGGCATGCGAGCGGCCGAACCGAGGATGAGACCGTCGATGCGCTGGATGAGGCAATGCGGCGTGGGCTCGTCGCCGAGGCCGTGGCTGGCTTCGACTTCGTCCACGGTGCCCTGCGCGAACTCGCGTACGAGGGTACCAGCCTCGCCCGACGCCGCCTCCTCCATCGCCGCGTGGCCGAGGCGCTGCGCCTGGACCTGGCCGGTAGCGGTCGCGACGACCTGGCTCGCCTCGTCCTCATCGCGGGACACGAGCGGGCCGCCGGTCGTGACGCCGAGGCCGCCGAGGCCTACCGCCAGGCGGGTGAGCGGGCGGAAGACGTGTTTGCGAACCTGGATGCGATCGCGCACGACGAGGACGCGCTGGCCCTGGGACACCCGGACGCCGCGACCCTGCACGCCGCGATCGGGAGACTTCGCACCCGGATCGGAGACTACAAGGGGGCGATCTCTGCGCTGGAGGCCGCGGCGTCGCTGGCTCCGACCGACGACCTGCCAGAGCTGGAGTGGGCGCTGTCCCGAGCGCACCTTCGCCGAGGCGATCTCGTCGCCGCGTCACACCACCTCGGCGCGGCCGCATCTGGCGCCCCGCGTGACGAGGGAATCGCAGCTCGGATCCTCGTGGATCGGAGCGTGATTTGCCGCCGGGCGGGCGACGCGTCCGGCGCCGCGATGGCAGCCGGCGAGGCGCTCGCGGCCGGCCGTCGGGCTGGCGACCCGGTGGCGGTCGGGGCCGCCCACCGGATGCTGGGCCTGGTCGCGATGGACACGGGCGATGCAGTCTCGGCGGTCGCGGACCTGCGGCTCGCACTCGATGCGGCCACGGCCGACCCGGACCCGACCGCCCGGATCGCGGCGCTGGCCGCGCTCGCGATGGCGACCGCCTCCCGTGGTGCGGTCGATGACGCGCTGTCGTACGGGCGCGACGCCGTCGATGCCTGTCGGCGGATCGGCGACCGACACCTGGAGGCGGCGGTCGAGAACCACCTGGCCGACATCCTCCACGCCGCCGGCCGCGACGACGAGGCGATGGTGCACCAGCGCCTGGCCGTCGCGGCGTTCGCGGAGGTCGGGGGCGACCCGGCCGATCCTGACCCCGGCATCTGGATGCTGTCCGTGTCCTGACGGCCCGCTACGGCGCGATCTCGAACGGCTCGCCCGGGGTAAACATCAGATCGGGCCACTGGCCGGTGACACAGACCGGGCCGTAGATGATTCCCGCCTCCAGATCCGTGGTGGAGCTGATGAGCGCGCCAGTGCCCGACTCATCATTGGCCTCCCCCGCTTCGATGATCCAGTCGGGTGGCTGCACCTCTGACGAAAGATCGACCGCCTCCAGGAAGCCAACGAGCTCCGCCCAGGCGTGTGGGGGGCGGACTCCCGCGATCAGGAGACCACTCGGCGTCAGGGCCCTGCCCGTGTACGTCACGTCGTACAGACCGGGCCCCGTGATCTCGGCGGTCAGCACACAGGTCGCGCCGTTCCAGTTCCCGGTCAGGGTCCCGCCGAATTGGAACGGCGTTGCACGAGGGGCACCGCGCCGGAGGGCAGCCAGCAGCGCCGCCTCCACGGCCGGTCGATCAGCGGCGGATGCGTACCGCACGGGGCGGCCGGCCGGGTCTGCCGTGAGTCGACCACCGTCGCCGACGATGAACGCTCCATCGCTCCACGTCACGAGGTCCTGGTTGCCAAGGGCCAGCGCCGCCAGCTCGTCCCACAGTTGCTGGCCTTCGTCGCCGGCGAGGCGGGACGGGTTTCTGAGCAGCAATTCGTACATGATGTCGGCACCGCCTGCCGCATGGTCGGTCGCAAGACGCTCGGTGAGGTCCGGCGGGACCGGGACATCCCTCGTGGCGTCGAGCGGCACGAGGTCGATCGGTACATCGGTGGCGAACACTGCGGCCACTGCGGATGGGTCGGCAAAGGCGTTCCATTCGAGCGGGTCGTCAGGGCTTTGGCCATCCACCGAAACGTTGCCAGGGGCGTCGACCGTGCCGAGCATCGCGTGGATCAGGGCAACCCGGTCGGGCAGCGTCTGATCGGCGGCAAACGCGTCCTCAAGGTTCGTCAGCGGCCCAAGTGTGACGACGGTCGGGGCACTCGGGCTGCGGTCGATCGCGTCGCGGAGGACCTCGACTGCGTCCCGTGGGACCCCCGCCTCGACCCGTGGCGTGATGTCGAGGCCGTAGGCCGCATCGGCGGTCACCGCCAGTCGTCCGGAAAGGGGCGGGCATCGGGTCCGCCGTTCTCGCGACCGCACCCGAACGGGATGCCCGGGGCGCCAAGCTCGTCGATCAGGTATCGCGTGACGAGCCGCCCGGCCTGGCAGTGGACGAGGCCCGTGCCCGCGATCGTGATGGCTCGCACGTCCAGCGTCGGGTCGCGGAGCAGGACCATGATCGCGGCGATGTCGCTGTGGTCGAAGTCGGCGTCGATGATGATCGGCCGGCGTTCCGGAGCAGGCTCCCCGGTCCGTGCCGGGCCCGGCGACTGAATGGCGGTCGGAAAGCAGGCGCTCACGCCGAGCGCGACCAGGATCAACGCGGCGATCCGACGATGCATGGGCGCAGCCTGCGCCCATGGCGTCACGGGATGGTTACGGCCGAAGTCCCAGCCGAACCCCCGAACCCAACGTCACCTGGGGCGTTCGACCACGTTGGCGGAATCGTTCACGCCGGTGACCTGGATGGTCATGTTCGAGCCGGTCTCGAAGCCGGTCATCTCCCAGGCGACCACATAGCCCGCCTCGGCGACCCAGATGTCCATTGCCGCTCCGGCAGGGATCGCGCCGGCGATGCCGAAGAAGGATGTGGAGTCGAGCCGAATATGCACGGCCCGGGCACCATTCTTGTCCTCTGTCCCAAGGTTCGCGGCCCCACTATTGGCAAAGTCAGCCCCAGCCCAGGCACTCAGCATCATCGTCGGGTCGAACGCGAGCAACATCGCGGCAGCAAACTCCGCCGGGAGCAACTCGAAGGCGCCATCGGCGCCATCGGCGGTCCAGACTTCGTCGCCGATGACCACGAAGCGCGACGTGACCGTGTCGCCGTCGTAGGTCGCGATGGCCTTCGAGAGGACCGGCTGCGTCACGACCACGCTCTCGTACTGCACGACGCCGTCCATGCTGACCGAGGTCCGATACGAATCCACGCCGGGGATCGCTCCGGTCAGGGCGCCGATGTCAAAGGTGGGGATCGCGTCGACCGGGTCGACCGGCGGGTCGGTCGGGGTGGCCGGATCGACAGTGGCTGTTGGGTCCGCGGGAGCATCCGTGACAACGAGCGTGGGCTCGCCGGCGACCGGCGTTGGGGTCGGGGTCGAGTCAGCCACGACGGGTGTCGACGAGCCACAGGCGACGACCACGGCGGCCGAGATGAGCAGTGCAACGAGCGGACTCGTGGATCGTGGATTGGTCATTGAAGGCCACCCCGCATTGGGCCGGTCGAGCGCCGGCACCCGCCGATCATGCCGCGCCCAGCGGATCAGTGCAAACGCGCCAGTGCCTCCAGCGCCCGA
>JANNQZ010000356.1:0-8179 GCA_031401015.1 Chloroflexota bacterium
CCGAAGCCGCCGACACACCGCCGGGGGCGGACGGGCTCGTGTTCCTGCCCTATCTGGCGGGCGAGCGTTCGCCGCTCTGGGATCCCGAGGCTCGCGCAGTGCTGGGCGGCCTGACCCTCGGCCACCGGCGTGGCCATATCGCCAGGGCGATCGTCGAGGCCTCGGCCCTCGCGATCCGCCACGTCGCCGCGCCGATGCTTGCCGCGGGCGTCCGGGTCACGACGATGCGGGTCTGTGGCGGCCCGGCGCGGAGCGACTTCTGGAACCGGGTCAAGGCCGACGTGACCGGCTTTGAGGTGTCGGTACCATCCGTTCTCGAAACGGCGGTACTTGGCTCGGCGATTCTCGGTGCGGTCGGAATCGGCGCCCACCCGGACCTTCAGACCGCGATCAGGTCGATGACCCGGATCGAGTCGCGCATTGAGCCGCGCCGCGAACTCGCCCCCGTCTACGATCGCCTGTACGAGGCCTATGTGTCGCTCTACCCGGCGACGGCCCCGATCCTGCGCCCACTGGGAACACCGATGTGAGCGCCGGCTCGCGAACCGGTGCGATCCGCCTGCGCGGGCTCGACTTCGCCTTTCCTGGGCGATCCGGCACCCCGCTGCCCGTGCTGGACGGCGTTGACCTCGAGGTCCCGGGCGGCGGGATCGTCGCCCTGATCGGTCCGAACGGTTGCGGCAAGTCGACCCTGCTGCGGGTGATCGCCGGCCTGCTGGTGCCGGGACGGGGAGCGGTGGAGCTCGATGGCGAGGCCGTCGCTGGGCCGGACCCGCGAATCGGCCTGGTGTTCCAGGAGCCTCGGCTGCTGAGCTGGCGTTCCGCGGCCGACAACATCACCTATCCACTGGAGCTCGCCGGCTGGCCGGATGTCCGGCAGACGGAGCGCCTGGCGACGCTGATCCAACTGGTCGGGCTCGATCCGGCCGTGATCGGGTCGCGGCCGTCCGAGCTGTCCGGCGGGACCAGCCAGCGAGTGGCCCTCGCGCGAGCCCTTGCCCTCGAGCCAGAGGTGCTGCTGCTTGACGAGCCGTTCAGTGCCCTCGACGCGCTGACTCGTGAGCGCTTCGACCTGGAACTGCTGCGACTCTGGGAGCAGGCGGCAACGACCATCGTGATGGTCACCCACAGCATCCCCGAGGCGATTCTCGTCGCCGACCGCGTTGTCGTCATGTCGCCGCGACCTGGGCGTATCGCGGCCGACATCGTCGTCGACTTGCCGAGGCCCCGCACGATCGCCGATCTCGACGGGGCGACCGTGTCGAGGACGTCGCAGGTGATCCGCGCCCACTTGGCAGACCCCGTGACGGACGCTGTGGAGCCGGTGCGCCGGGACCTGGCCTCATGACCCGCGGTGCCTGGCTGTCGGTCGCGGGGGTGTTCGTCGTCTTCGTGCTCGTCTGGAAGGGGATCGTTGTGCTGTCCGGTCTGCCGCCGTTCATCCTGCCGCCGCCGGAGATGGTGGCCATTCGCTCCTTGGTGGCCTGGACGGACGGCACGATCCTGCCGCATCTGGGTACGACTCTCGTCGAGGTCGCGATCGGGTTTGGGGTAGGGGCTGGGCTTGCGCTCGTCATCGGCTATGCCCTGGCGCGCAGCGCTGTCGTGGAGCGACTCCTGTCGCCCTATCTTGTCGCCGCGCAGGCGACGCCGATCCTCGCGCTGGCGCCACTCTTCGCGTTGTGGTTTGGCTCCGGGTTGCTTGGCAAGGTCGTCATCTGCGCCCTGATTGTCTTCTTCCCGGTTGCGGTCGCCACGATGGTCGGCATCCGCTCGGTCGATGCACGCCTGCTCGAACTTGGCCGCAGCCTCCGGGCGACCCGACGCCAGATCCTGACCACGCTTGAGATTCCGGCGGCGCTGCCAAACATCTTCGGCGGGATGCGCGTCGGGGTCACGCTTGCGGTGGTCGGTGCGATCGTCGGGGAGTGGGCCGGCGCCGATCGGGGCCTCGGCGTCCTGATCAACCTCGCCCGTGGATCGCTCTTCGATACCCCGCTCATGTTCGCGACGCTCCTGACGATCGCGCTCGTCGGAATCGCGCTGTATCTCGTCGTCGTTGCCATCGAGCGCCGGCTGGTCGGCGTTCGATGAGCCGGTTCATCGAGTTGGAGGTTCTCTTGTTGCTGTCGTTTCGCCGCTCCCGGCACGCCCGCCTGCTGTCCATGGGCCTGACCGTCGTCCTGCTGGCCGCCGCCTGCGGCGGGGGCCCGAGTGGCTCGCCTGCTGACTCCGCGTCGCCAGCCACCTCGCCGTCGCTCGGGGCGTCGCCGGCGGTGGCGCCATCCACCGAACCGCTCAAGCTCACCGTGGGACTCGGCTACATCCCAAGTGTGCAGTTCGCCCCGTTCTATCTCGCTCAGCAGGCCGGCTACTACGCCGAAGCCGGTCTGATCGTCGAGTTCCAGAACAAGATCGATCCGGACCTGATCACCCTGGTCGGGCAGGGCGCGATTGACATCGGCATCGGCGACGGCACCAGCGTCATCCCGGCGGTCAGCCAGGGCATCCCGATCCGCTATGTCGCGACGATCTACGGGCAGTTCCCGAATGTGGTCTTCGCCAAGGCATCCTCGGGGATCACCTCGCCGGCCGACCTGGCGGGCAGGAAGATCGGGACGCCGGGCCGCTACGGTTCCGGCTGGATCATGCTCCAGGCTCTGCTCGAGTCGGCGGGCCTGACGCCCGAGGATGTGGAGATCGTGGAGTACCCGGACTTCACCCAGCGGGCTGCCGTCGAGCAGGGCGCCGTCGACGCGGCAACGGGGTTTGCCAACAATGAACCGGTCCAGCTCGAGCTCAGCGGTGCGGAGGTGGTCGTCCTGCGGGTCGATGCAGTCACTCCGCTCCCCGGGCCGGGCCTCATCGCCGGCGTAGCGACCCTGGGCGCCAGGGGGGATGCGATTGCGGCGTTCGTCAAGGCCACGTTACGGGCCATGGATGAGATCACCGCCAACCCGCAGGTTGGGCTCGACGCCGCGATCGCCGCGGTACCCGAGATCGCCTCCGCGCGTGACGCTCAGCTGGCGATTCTCAGCGCCACGATCGAATCGTGGACCGGACCCATCCAGGCGACGGCCGGTCTCGGCGCCATCGATCGCGACGGCTGGACGGCGTCAGTGGAATATCTGACGAGGCTGGGCCTCGTGCCGAACCCGGTGACCCTGGACGACCTGGTGGCCGGCGGGTTCTCCCGAACCGACTACTGACCCCCGGGGCGTTCGGGCGCCGTCGGCTGTGTCTCGCCTCGGTCGTGATCTGCCTCGGTCGTGATCGACGGAGGCCCTGCTACACTGCCGCGGACGTCCAAGCCCACCGGGCGATCGCCGAGTGGTCGGTCGATTCGGGGCTCGCACGGAGGCAGCCACCAGGCGCATGGAACAGATCCTCGGAACGATCGGCGATGCGCTCGGTGGCATCTTCTCCAGCCCCCTTATCCAGCTCGGCATCCGGGCGCTGGGGGTTTACCTGGTCATCCTGTGGCTGGCGTCGGCCTACTGGGCGTTCCGGGACATGCAGCAGCGCAGCGACAACGCCATCCTGCCGTACCTCGCATCGGCCGGGATCATCCTGTTCACGCCGCTCTTCTTCGCCCTGGCCGTCTGGGTCTACAAGATCATCCGGCCACACGAAAAGGTCGGCGAAGTCTGGGAGCGCAACCTGGCGGAAGAGGCGCTCCTGGCCGAGGTGGAGGCGATCCATCACTGCCCCACGTGCGAGCGCCGAATCGACGATGAATGGATCATCTGCCCCACCTGCCGGACGCGGCTCAACCGCGTCTGCCCGAATTGCAGCCGGCTGGTTGGCCTCGATTGGTCGCTGTGCGCCTGGTGCGGCAGGGACTTCGAGCGTCGGCCGGTGGCAGCTGCTCTGGGTGCCGTCCCGGCAGGGCGAGACGTGACCGGGCGGATCGCCCCAGCCGGTGACGCTGCATCGGGCGCCGCAACGTCAGCATCGGCCGCAGCGCGCCCGGCTGCCCCGGCCGACACACGGGTCAACACGCGGCCCGGGTCCGCGCCGTCACGTGCCGGGAGCGCCAGCCGGGCCGGCGGGCCGCTCCGCTCGATCGTGGATCCGCCGTCGTCGGCCCAGGATTCGTTGCCCAAGCGTTGACGACGCCCGAGGAGGGCCCGGCAGCGGGCGAGGCCGGGCTACCCCCTCCGGCGCCCGGAATCGCGACGTTCACGATCGAGGGCCGTTCGGCCCCGGCGTTGTTCCTCATCGGCTGGCTGGCCACCCTGCTCGGGGCCGGCTTCCTCGTCGTCGGCGTGCTGTCCGGGGGTGGCGCCACGTCGCTCGCGTTGATCGTGATCGGCCTCCTGGTGCTCTCGGTCGGGCTGGTCGCGGGCGCGGGCTCGCAAGGGATCGAGCGACGGGCCCGTGGGGCTGCAGCCTATGCCGGACCCTCGCCGTTGCTCGTGTTCTGCGCGTCGATCCCGGTTTCGGTCCTGGTCGTCATGGCTGTCGGGCTCCCGCTGGGCGCTGCGGGGGTCGCCCTCGATGGACCCGTTGGCGCCCTGCTCTCGGTCGTCGCCCAGGCCGTGGTCTACGTCGGCCTGATCCGGTTGCTGGTCATTGATGTCGGGGCGCTCAGCTGGGGAGCCATGGGCGTACGCCGGCCGGATCGAGCCGCGCTGGCCGAGATGATCGGTGGGGCCGCATGGGCGCTGCCGGTGATCGCCCTGACCCTGCCGTTGTCACTGGTGTTGCTGGCCATCTTCCCGGTCCAGCCGCAGAGCCCATTGCCGCCCACCGGCGAGGCTGTCGGGTTCGCCCTCTCGCTGCTGGCTGGCGCTGTTGTCGCGCCGTTCGGCGAGGAGATCCTGTTCCGCGCGTTTGCCACGACCGCCTGGGTGCGCTCCATCGGCATCCGCGGGGGGATCATTCGGGCCGCCCTGCTGTTTGCCGTCGCCCACATCCTGACGACCACGGGCTCGTCCGCAGGTGACGCCATCGGGCTGGCCGTCGTTGGCTTCGGAACGCGAATTCCGATTGCCCTGGCCCTCGGCTGGATCTTTGTGCGGCGCGGCACGGTCTGGGCCTCGTTTGGCCTCCACGCGGCGTTCAACGCGATCCTGTTGGTGATTGCCGAAGTGGCCAGCCGCACGATCTGATCGCCCGGCCCCTGGGTCGAGGTCGAGGTCGCGCCCCGCGGCTCCGCGCGGCTCCGCGCGGCTCCCGTGGCAGACCCCGCCCGCAGGTGAGTGCGGGTGAACTGGCGGTTGAGTGGCGGGTGAGGGGTCGTCCGTAAGCTCTGCGTTGTCCTCGAGGTCCGGATGGCGGGGGGAATCGGCGGGCTCCCGTTGTCCGGACCGCGAGGACACCACCCACAGCGCAAACCGGAGGCAGACGATGGCCGAATCACCTGGGACGGGCTACGGACCGGCGACGACGACCGGTTCCGCGGCGACCGGCGCTGCCGGTCGTGCCCCGCACCCGGCCGCTGCGCTGGGCGGGCTGCCGCCGACCGGTCGGGCGATCCGCGAGCTGCCGCTGACCGAGCGGCCGCGCGAGCGGCTGGCGATGCGCGGCGTTGGCGGTCTGACCTCGGCCGAGCTGATCGGGCTGGTCTGGGGTTCGGGAATGCGCGGCCGATCCGCCGTGGACGTCGCCGCGGATGCGCTGGCCCAGCACGATGGACTGGCAGGGCTCGCCCGCGCGTCGGAGCCCGAGCTCGCCAGGGTCTCGGGGGTCGGCATGGCGAAGGCCGCGCAACTGGTGGCGGCCTTCGAACTGGGGCGCCGGTTGCTCGCCGACTGGCCCGCCGCGCGCTGGACGATCCGCAGCCCCGCCGATGTCGCCGAACGGCTCATCCTCCAGATGGGCCGCCTCGACCGCGAGGAGTTGCGCGTCGTGATCCTTGACACGAAGAACCATGTCCTGCGCGTCACGACGCTCTACCAGGGCAATGTCAGCTCATCGCTGGTGCGCGTCGGCGAGCTGTTTCGTGACGCGGTCCGGTTGAACGCCTCCGCGGTCATCCTGGTCCACAACCACCCATCCGGGGACCCGACACCGTCCCCGGACGATCTGCACCTGACGGCCGAGGCCCTGGCGGCCGGCCGCCTGCTGGATATCGCGGTCCTCGACCACCTGGTGATCGGTCACGACGCGTATACGTCCCTGCGCGACCGAGGCGTCACGTTCGATCGGCCCGACGTCAGGGCGCGTGCCGCCGACGCCGCGGCCGGGTGACCGCTTCGGACAACCGGAATTGAGCAGGCATCCGGAATTGAGCGGGTATACTGCCCGGACTCCGCAGGCTGGCGCCGACGGGCCCACGCGATCGCCTCCGACATCGGCGACGCGAGCCAGCGCGACGATCCACCCGCCACGAAGGATTCGCCAGGCATCATGCTCGATCGGCTCCTCGGTCTCTTTTCGCGCGACATCGGGATCGACCTCGGGACCGCCAACACGCTGGTCCACGTGCGCGACCGCGGGATCGTGATCAGCGAGCCATCCGTCGTGGCCATCGACGCGCGGACACGGCGAGTCCTGGCGGTCGGCGCGGAGGCCAAGCGGATGGTCGGTCGAACGCCGGCCAACATCATCGCCATTCGGCCGCTACGCGACGGGGTCATCAGCGACTTTGACGTGACCGAGCAGATGATCAAATACTTCGTCGACAAGGTCCACGATCGCGTGGGTATGCTCGCCCGGCCGAGGATGCTGCTGGGCATCCCGTCGGGCGTCACGGAGGTCGAGAAACGCGCTGTCCGCGACGCGGCCCTCAACGCCGGCGCGCGGTGGGCGCGGCTGATCGAGGAGCCAATGGCCGCCGCGATCGGCGCCGGCCTGCCGGTGAGCGAGCCGTCGGGCAGCCTGATCGTGGATATCGGCGGCGGCACGACAGAAGTCGCGGTGATCAGCCTCGGTGGCATCGTGGTCAGCCGGAGCATCCGGATCGGCGGCGACGAAATGGACCAGGACATCGTGGCGTTTGCCCGGCGCGAGTACAACCTGCTGCTGGGCGAGCGGACCGCCGAAGACATCAAGATCGCCATCGGCTCGGCCGCCCCGGGCGACTGGGATGCGCAGCGCGTGGCACTGCGCGGTCGGGATCTGCTGACCGGCCTGCCACGCAGCGTCGAGGTGGGTGCCGACCAGATTCGGGAGGCCATTGAGCCGTCCGTCCGGCAGATCGTCGACACCGTCAAGGACACGATCGAGGAGACCCCGCCGGAGCTGGTCGCCGACATCATGGACCAGGGAATCGTGCTCGCCGGCGGCGGCGCCCTGCTGTCGGGCCTCGATCGGCGGGTGGCCGAGGCGACCCAGATGCCGGTTCACGTTGCGGACGATCCGCTGACCTGCGTGGCTCGCGGCACCGGCGTGGTCCTGCAGAGCCTGGACGAGATGGATCGCGTGCTCGTGTCCGACATCTACTCGCGACCTCCGCGCTAGCCTCGGCGCATCGGCGGCATGACTCAGCCGAACCCGATGACGCAGATCGTGGCGGGCCGCTCGGCTCGTCGCCGGGGGATCGCCTTTCTCGTCCTCCTGGGCATCAGTACGTCGCTGATGGCGCTCTCGTCCAACCCGTTCGTGGTCGAGATCCAGAGCGGGATCAGCTTTGCCTTCCGGCCGATCCAGGGCGCGGTTCATGGTGTGGCGGCCCAGATGGCTTCGGTTGCCCAGGCGATCGGTGAAATCGACCGGTTGCGGATCGACAATGCCCTGTTACTGGCAGAAAACCAGCGGCTCAAGGCAGAAAACGTCCGGCTCGACGAGATCCGCCGCGAGAACGAGCTTCTGACGGGCCTGCTCCAACTGCGCGCCGGGTTGGACTACCGAACCGTTGCGGCAACCGTCATCGCCCGTGAGTCTTCGGAATTTCGACGCCTGGTCGTTCTGGATCGAGGGGCACGCGACGGGATCGTGGTAGGGGATGTCGCGATTGCGGCAGGCGGTGCACTTGCGGGGCGCGTCACCGAGGTTGGCCCCGACACGGCCACGGTCGTGCTGCTGACCGATTCCGAATTTACGGTGATCGGACAGCTGACCACGACCGCGGCGACCGGCGAAGTCGTCGGCCAGCTGGGCGCGGGCGTCCTGTTGATGCGGCAGGTCGATTCGGGCGAACTGATCGTCATCGGCGACGAAGTGGTGACCGCCGGGATCGAGCTGGGTGGAGGCCTCCGTTCGCCGTATCCCAAGGGCCTGCTGCTCGGCCAGG
>JANNQZ010000357.1:0-11669 GCA_031401015.1 Chloroflexota bacterium
CCCCCACAGCCGCCCCCACGGCCGCTGCGACCGCCGCCCCCACGCCAGCCGCGACCGCATCTGCGACCGCCGTGCCCTCGCCGATCGTGCAGGCGCCACCGACCGTGACCGGGACCGCGACAGCGAACGCGTCGTTCACCAAGGTCAGTGGCCCGTGCAACCTGGCCGCGACGGTCACGGACACCTTCGAGTTCGCCGCGACGGAAGGAGTGCTGACGCTGACCCAGCTGTCCGTCGGGCACGTCTCAACCGGCACGATCGAGCCGACTGGCGACTTCTCGACGTCCGCCGAAGGCCAGAGCTACAGCGGGCGTATCACGGGAACGACGGTCGACGGACAGCACGCCTACACCGCCGAGGGCTGCGACGAGATCTACGACTTCACGATGGTGCTGTCGGAGCCGTTGGTTCCCGTTGCCACGATCGCACCTGCGCCAACGGCCCCGCCTGCGCCGACGGCCCTTCCGACACCGACCGCGCCTCCGGCGACCGACTCGCCGGCCCCACCGGCCTCCCCCACTCCGACCGCCTCGCCATCGGCCGCAACCCCTGGAGGGACCGGGGAAGGACCCAATATCGCGTTGGTCGCGCTCGGTTTCATCCTGTTGGTCGCGGCGCTCGCCCTGTTCTTCGGTGGACCTCGCCTCGCAGGCGGCCCCGTGATCACCGAGCCAGCGCCCGAGGGCGATCCATGTGCCAGGGAGAAGGCGCGACTGGCCGCCGCCGAAGCGGCCCGCGACGCCGCGGACGAGCGGTTCCGGCGGATGGACGAACTTGCGCAGGGAGCCCAGGCAGCGCAGCGCGAGGCGACGGCGAAACAGCAGGCCGCGGCGGATGCGGCCCAAGGCGCATCGTCATACGAAGGGGCGGACAAGAAGCCCGTCTATACGAATCCCCAGCAACGGGCACGAATCGAAGCCGCAGACGCGGCCGCCGCGGCCGCGCGGGCGGCGGCCGATGCCGCCCAGAGCGCCTATGACGGAGCCGGCGGACCCGCCGGAAGTCAGGCAGCAGGCGATGACATGTTCCGCGCCCACCGCGAGCACGGCGATGCCAAGGCATCACTGGACGCGTGTCTGCGCCTCGCCGCGACCTACGCCCCAACGCCGCCACCGAAACCGAGGTCCGGCGGAGCCACGACCTCCGGCACGGGCACCGGTGTCGGCACGGGCACCGGCACCAGCGACGGCACCCGCACGCGGAGCGAGCCTGGCTGCACCAAAGGCGAGACCCGGAACGAGACCGCGGTGGAGCACCGCTTCTCCATGCACGACGTCGGCAACGCCCAGATCGTCACCGAGGGCACCAAGCTGAACACCGACGATTCGGACGCGCGCCGTTTCCTTGAGCACCTCGGACGCCTGGATAACGTCTTCAAGGGTGGAAAGATCGGCGGGGGGCTCGCCGGGGGCGAGATCGTCGGTCCTCTCCTCGACGCCGTCGACTTCCCCGATTTCCTGACGTACTTCAGTGAGATCCGCGAGAAACTCGACGCGACGATGGAGGGGCTCTTCGAGGCTCTACGTCGCAACCGACGGCAGGGCGAATACACCATCAAGTTCACGACCCACCATTTTCCTGATGACCTGCCGGAAGTGGGAGGAGTGCGACGGCGAGCAGTTCGTCCCGCAGGGCGAGATCAACCTCGCCCTGCTTCGATCCGCGGCCGGATCGCTCGGACCGGAGGTGCTCACGGACGAGGAGAGCCGGCGTCGCTGGCTGGACGGCTGGCTCAACGCCCTTCGGCGCCACAACGACGACGCAGAGCGCCGCGCCGAGGAGTTCCGGCAGGGTTGCGGGCGGTAGGCACGGCCACCCTTCACAATCTGCCGGGTTTGGTAGCCAGGTGCGCGTTGCGAAGCGCTAGTCGCCCATCCGAAATAGCGGGTACGGCCCTGTCATCAGGAGCAGCCCGCACGACACCCGGGTCGTCCAGAGCAGGTAACCGCCGACGAGCTCGTAGCCCGGCGCCGGGTATCGGTCGTAGATGAGCACCTGGCCTGCGCCTGGGTTACTCGCGGGTCCTGTCGATGGATTGCTTGCCTGGCTGGTCATCGATCTAGTTCCTCGCGGAATTCGTGAGTCGTGTGCGTTGCGAGCACAGGCGGCTGCCAAAGCGTCGTGCCCGGGCGCCTGACGGTACAGGCGCCATGGTCGCACGCAGTCGCTCATGTCAGGATCAGCCGGATGTCAGAGCAGATCTACGTTGCCAACGGCCCGCTCGATTTGCGCCGGACCCTGGCGCCGCTCGGTCGCGGGCCGGGTGATCGCACCATCCGATTGGCGGCGGGACGCATGTGGTGGGCAACGCGGACCCGGGACGGCGCCGTGACGATGGCCCTGGCCCGCGCCGGGGACGAGATCCGGGCCGAGGCCTGGGGTCCGGGAGCCGATCGCGCGCTGGCCGGCGTGCCTGCCCTGCTCGGACTGATGGAAGAGCGCGCGGACCTGCGTCATGGCCATCCGACGATCACGCAACTCGCGCGCCGCTTCCCGGGCGTCCGGATCCCACGGACCGGCGCCGTTCTCGAATCCCTTGTCCCCGCGATCCTTGAGCAGAAGGTGATCGGCGAGGAGGCGCGCCGCGCACTGTTCGAACTACGGCGGGTCCACGGCGAACCAGCGCCGGGCCCGCCCGAGCTGGGCCTCAGACTGCCGCCGGCCCCGTCCACGCTCGCGGCCCTCCCCTACTACGCCTGGCACCCGTTCGGCGTGGAGCGCCGGCGGGCCGAGCTGATCCGCCGGGTCGCGTCACGCGCCGCCTGGTTCGAGGCCATCGTCGACCTGCCGCTCCCCGACGCATATGCCCGGCTCACGGCCGTGCCCGGGATCGGGCCATGGACCGCCGCGGAGGTCGGCGTTCGGGCGCTCGGCGATCTCGACGCGGTGAGTGTCGGCGACTTCCACCTGCCCAACCTCGTCGCGTTCGCGCTGGCCGGCGAACCGCGCGGGACGGACGCCCGGATGCTGGAACTGCTCGAGCCCTATCGAGGCCAGCGCGCCCTGGTCATCCGCCTGCTGGAACTCAGCGGGATCACGGCCCCGAGGTACGGGCCGCGGCTGTCGGTTCGGCGGATCGAAGGAAGCTGACGAGCGGGCTACACTCGGGACTCAGCCACCCGGAGACCGATCACCACAGCAATGACCCCAACCGGTGCCAGCGCCCCCGCCGCCACGACGCCGTTTACTCGGTCGTCCCGGCTCGCCCGGCTCCAGGATCTGCTCCGGTCGCGCATCCTGGTGCTCGATGGCGGCATGGGCACCCTGGTTCAGGCCTATCAGCTGACCGAGGCCGACTTCCGCGGCGAACGGTTCCGCGATCATCCCCGCGACTTGCGCGGCAACACGGACCTGATCAACCTGACCCGGCCGGACATCGTGGCCGCGATCCACGGTGCGTACCTGGATGCCGGCGCCGACATCATCGAAACCAACACCTTCACGGCGACCAGCATCGCCCAGGCTGACTACGGCCTCGAAACCGTCGTCGGCGAGATCAACCGCGAGGGCGCGCGGATCGCCCGCCAGGCGGCCGATCGTGCGGAAGCCGCCGACCCCCTCCGCCCCCGTTACGTCATGGGCGCGCTCGGGCCAACGAACCGGACCGCCTCGATCTCGCCGGACGTGACTAACCCCGGCGCCCGAAACGTCACCTTTGAACAGCTCGCCGAAGCGTACGCCGAAGCGGCCCGCGGCCTGATCGACGGTGGCGCGGACCTCCTCGTCATCGAGACCATCTTCGACACGCTCAACGCCAAGGCGGCGATCTTCGGCGTTGAGGCTGCCTTCGACACAACCAGCCAGCGGGTCCCGCTGGTCATCTCCGGCACGATCACCGATGCCTCGGGGCGGACGCTATCGGGCCAGACGGTGGAGGCCTTCTACACCTCGATCGCGCACGCGCGCCCGCTGGCGGTCGGGCTCAACTGCGCGCTGGGCGCTCGCCAGCTCCGTGGCCACATCGCGGACCTCGCCCGGATCACGGACCTCCCCGTCATCGCCTACCCCAACGCCGGGCTGCCCAACGAGTTCGGCGGCTACGACGAAACCCCTGAAACCACCTCGAGCCTTCTTGGCGCCTTTGCCCGCGACGGGATCCTCAACATCGCCGGGGGCTGCTGCGGGACGACCCCCGCACATGTCCAGGCCATCGCGGCCGCCGTAGCCGGGGTCGCACCACGCCGCGCCCCGACCCCGGAGCGCAAGACTCGCCTGTCGGGCCTCCAGGCCGTCGCCATCCCCGGACCGGGCGGCGTCTTCGTCAACGTCGGCGAGCGGACCAACGTGACCGGCTCGCGCAAATTCGCCAAGCTGATCCTGGAAGATCGCTACGACGAAGCGGTCGAAGTCGCGCGCCAGCAGGTCGAAGCCGGCGCGGGGTTGATCGACGTGAACATGGACGAGGCGATGCTCGACTCGGTCGAGGCGATGAGCCGGTTCCTCCGCCTGATCGCCGCCGAGCCCGACATCAGCGCCGTCCCGGTCATGATCGATTCGTCGCGCTGGGACGTGATTGAAGCCGGGCTGCGCTGCGTCCAGGGAAAGTCCGTCGTCAATTCGATCTCGCTCAAGGAGGGTGAGGGCCCGTTCCTCGAGCATGCCAGGCTGTGCCGCCGCTACGGGGCGGCTGTCGTGGTCATGGGCTTCGACGAGACCGGCCAGGCCGATACCGCCGATCGCAAAGTGGCCGTCGCGACACGCGCGTTCCGGCTCCTGACGGAAGAGGCCGGGTTCGACCCGGAGGACGTCATCCTCGACCCGAACATCTTTGCGATCGGCACCGGGATCGAGGAGCACGCCGGGTACGCCGTGGCCTACATCGACGCGACCCGCCGGATCAAGGCGACCCTCCCCGGGGTTTTGGTGTCCGGCGGCGTCTCCAACGTCTCCTTCTCCTTCCGCGGCAACGACCCGATCCGCGAGGCGATCCACTCCGTCTTCCTGTACCACGCGATCGCCGCCGGGATGGACATGGGCATCGTCAACGCCGGGGCGCTGGCGATCTACGACGACATCGAGCCGGCCCTGCGCGAACTGGTCGAGGATGTCGTCCTGGATCGTCGACCGGATGCAACAGAGCGGCTCCTGGCCGTCGCGGACCGCTACGCCGGCGAACGGGCGAATGCCAGTGCACCCGGCGGCGACCGCCTGGCGTGGCGCGCGTTGCCCGTCGGCGAGCGGCTGACCCACGCGCTGGTGGAGGGGATCGATACCTTCGTCGTCGAAGACACCGAAGAGGCCCGCCAGGCCGCCACCCGCCCGATCGAGGTCATCGAGGGCCCGCTGATGGACGGGATGAACGTGGTCGGCGACCTGTTCGGCGCTGGCAAGATGTTCCTCCCCCAGGTGGTCAAGAGCGCCCGGGTGATGAAGAAGGCAGTCGCCCACCTGGTGCCCTTCATCGAGGCCCAGCGCGAGCCCGGCGCGTCGCGCTCGAATGGTCGGATCGTGATGGCCACCGTCAAGGGCGACGTCCACGACATCGGCAAGAACATCGTGGGCGTCGTGCTCGCCTGCAACAACTACGAAGTCGTCGATCTCGGCGTCATGGTCCCGGCCGGCCGGATCCTGGAGACTGCGCGCGAGATCGGCGCGGATCTGATCGGCCTGTCCGGGCTGATCACGCCGTCACTGGAGGAGATGCGCCACTTCGCCACCGAAATGGAGCGCGAGGGATTGAACCTCCCCCTGCTGATCGGCGGCGCGACGACCTCGCGAACCCACACGGCGGTCAAGATCGAACCGGGGTATCACGGCCCGGTGATCCACGTGGCGGATGCCTCGCGGGCGGTCGGGGTCGTCGGGGCGCTGATGGACAAGGATCGCCGGGTTGCCTATGCCGCGGGTGTCCGAGCGGAGTACGAGGCGCTGCGGGTCGAGCGCGGGGCTCGCCAGGAGAAGGTGGCACGACACCCGATCGCGGAGGCTCGGCGCCACCGCCTGGCGATCGATTGGACCGGGGTCGTGCCGCCGCGCCCGTCGTTCCTGGGCGTCCGAACGATTGACGATCAGCCGCTCGCCGAGCTGGTCGAGCGGATCGACTGGACACCGTTCTTCGCCACCTGGGAACTCAACGGGCTGTATCCCGGGATCTTGTCGGACCCGCGGATCGGCGAGGCGGCGCGGTCGCTGCATGCGGACGCGCTGGCGCTGCTGGATCGAATCGTTGCGGAGCGGCTGCTCCAGGCTCGCGCGGCGGTCGGCTTCTGGCCGGCCAACAGCGTCGGCGACGACATCGAGCTGTATACCGACGAGGAGCGGCGCGGGTCGGTCGGGACCATCCACACCCTGCGTCAGCAGATGGTGAAGCCGCCCGGACGGCCGAACATGGCCATGGCCGACTTCACGGCCCCGCGAGAGACCGGCGTGATCGATTACGTCGGCGGGTTCGCGGTGACCGCGGGACATCGACTCGACCAACTGGTCGCGGGTTTCGAGGCGGCCCACGACGATTACTCCGCGATCATGGCGCGCGCTCTGGCGGACCGTCTGGCCGAGGCCTTCGCCGAGCGGTTGCACGAGGTCGTGCGCCGCGAGCTGTGGGGGTATGCCACGGACGAGGCCGGGCTCAGCAACGCGGACCTGATCGCCGAGCGCTACCAGGGGATCCGGCCGGCGCCGGGGTATCCGGCCTGCCCGGATCACACCGAGAAGGGGCCGCTGTTCGAGCTCCTGGACGCGGAGGCGCGGGCCGGGATCCGGCTGACCGAATCGTTCGCGATGCTCCCAGCGGCGTCCGTCAGCGGCTACTACTTTTGGCATCCGGGGGCTGCCTACTTTGGCCTTGGCCGGATCGGGAGCGACCAACTGGCTGACTACGCCCACCGCAAGGGGATGCCACTGGACGTGATGGCCCGCTGGCTCTCCCCGAACCTGGCAGACGACTGAGCGGGCCGCCGATCACGGTCGCGGCCGTCGCCCTGACAAGCCGCCAGAAACCGATCTTGCGCGTCCGTCGTATCCTCTGACGATGCGACCGTTGCCGGCTCAACGACCCCACGGCCGGTTGCGCCGCGTGGCCACCGGCGCTCTCGTCTGCCTCTTCATCCTGGGCGCCCTGCCCGCATCAGCGACGGCCGCCACCAAGCCGTTCACGATCGACCTCGCAGATCGCAACGATTTCGTGGCTCAGACCAACTTCGTGCAGTGCGTCGGCGCCAGCATGCAGATGATGCTCAACATGATCGGGCCGAACACGGATCGCACGGCTGCGACCCAACTGGAGCTGCAGCGGCTCGCGCGCAAGTGGAGCGGCCGCCGCCCCGACGGCGATGAGCGCCAGGGCGCCAGCGTGCGGGGCTGGACCGCTGGTCTGAACCTGCTCGGAGCCGGACCCTACCGGCTGGCCGGAGCAGCAACCATTGACGAGGCCCTCCTCCTCGCGGCTCGGGCCATCCGATTGACCGGCAAGCCGGTTGGCCTGTTGATGTGGCGCGGCCGCCATGCCTGGGTGATGAGTGGCTTCGAGGCCACGGGCGACCCGCTCCTGGGCGAGACGCGGGTCACGTCCGTCTACGTGGAGGATCCCCTCTATCCGCACGGCTCCAGTGTGTGGGGGCCTAGCCCGCGGCCGGGCGAGGGGCTGGCGGTTGCGGAACTCGGCCGCCAATATGTCCCCCGGAACGCCTCGAACAATTCGGTCAACAACGGCAACCGGGGCACACCGAGCGGGGGCTGGGGCCGGCAGTTCGCCGGCAAGTACGTGCTCGTTCTTCCCTTCGTGCCGCTTCCGACGCTGCAGGCCAACGCCGACATCTGATCCCGGGTCGCGAGACGACGCCCGCATGGCGTAGCCTTGAACCCGGAGGTGCCCGATGCCGAGTTTCACGAAGTCCCCGCCAGAGCTGATCGAGCGGTTCGCCTCGGTCGCCGTCGCGTTTCCTGATGCGGAGCGTCGCCAGATGTTCGGCTACCCGTGCTTGTTCGTCGGCGGGAACATGGTGACCGGGCTGTTCGCCGAGTTTTGGTTCGTCAGGCTCGGCGAGCCGGAACGGAGCGAGTTGCTGGCCATCGACGGGGCCGGCCCGTTCGCACCAATGCCCGGGCGCCCGATGAGCGGCTACTACGTCCTGCCGGCGGCGGTCATGGCCAGCGGCGCGCAGTTGCACGCATGGGTGGGGCGGGCGCTGGAGTTCGGGCGGAGCCTGCCGGCCAAGGTTCCCGGGGTCGCGAAGTCCAGGGGCAGGGCCTGATGGGCGAGGATCGAGTCGATCTCGCGATCGTCGGCGGGGGGATCCTTGGCCTCGCGACCGCCTATCGACTGCTCGAACGGCGGCCCGAGCTGCGACTCGCGGTCCTGGAGAAGGAGACCGAACTCGCCACCCATCAGTCCGGCCACAACAGCGGCGTGCTCCACGCCGGTCTCTATTACACGCCAGGATCGCTCAAGGCCAGACTCTGTCGCGAGGGCCAGGGAGCGGTCAAGGCGTTTGCCACGCAGCACGACATCCCATTTGAGACGTGCGGCAAGCTGGTGGTCGTGCTTGACGAATCCGAGCTGCCGCGGTTCGAGGCGCTGCGGGAGCGGGCGGAGGCCAACGGCGTCCCTGGACTCGAGGTCGTCGGCCCCGAGCGCTTGCGCGAGATCGAACCGCATGCTGCCGGCATCCGGGCGTTGTGGAGTCCGACGACCGGGATCATCGACTTTCGGCGTGTCGCACTCGCCATCGCCGATGAGGTTCGGGCGCGCGGTGGCCGGATTGAAACCAGCCGGGAAGTCACGGCGATCCGCGAGCAGGGCGGCGAACAGGTCCTGGCAACGACGCGTGGCGACCTCCTTGCCCGAGACGTGATCGCCTGCGCCGGACTCCACGCCGATCGCGTGGCGGCGATGACCCAGGATCCCGGCAAGGAACGGATCGTCCCGTTCCGGGGTGACTACTACACGCTCACCCCCGATGCGGCCCGCATGGTCAACGGGCTGATCTATCCGGTCGCGGATCCTCGATTTCCATTTCTTGGGGTCCACTTCACGCGGCGGATGGGCGGCCAGGTGTGGGCGGGTCCGAACGCCGTGCTGGCCTTCGCCCGCGAGGGCTACCGGCGTCGTGACGTCAGCCCGGCGGACCTGGCGGGCGTCCTGACCGACCGCGGCTTCCTGCGCCTGGCCCGGAAGTTCTGGCGAATGGGCGCCACCGAGATGTGGCGCGACATATCGAAGGGCGCGTTCCTGGCGGAGCTGCGCAAGTTCATCCCGGAGCTGCGCGCCGACCAGCTCACGTTTGGGCCGTCGGGCGTGCGTGCGCAGGCACTCGATCCCAACGGAACCCTGGTCGACGACTTCCGCCTCGGCGGCTCACGTCACGTCCTGCATGTGCGAAATGCCCCGTCTCCCGGGGCGACGGCATCGCTGGCAATCGGGCGGGAACTGACCGACGTCGCGATCGAGCGGTTCGAGCTGACCGACCGCGCCGCACATGCGGGTGCCGCAGGCTCCGGTTGACCTCCGCGGCCGAGGGTTGACGGTCCTGCGAAGATGATCGCGCCATTGGAGGGACCGATGACCGAGCGAATCACCATCGATCAGTTGCTCGCCTCGGCGAGGGCCGGCCTCGACCGCCTTAGTCCGCTCGAGGCATATGCGGCCCACCGTTCAGGCGCGACCCTGGTTGACACCCGCTGCGCCGAGCAACGTCACATGGACGGCGCCATCCCCGGGGCCGTCAGCATTCCGCTGTCGGTGCTGTACTGGCGCCTGGATCCTTCGTCAGCGTCCCAGGACCCGTCGCTGGCCGATCACTCCATGTGGATCGTCCTGCTCTGTGCCCATGGTTACTCGTCGAGCCTGGCAGCGGCGACCCTGCGCGCATTCGGATACGGGCGGGCGACCGATGTCGACGGCGGCTTCGAGGCGTGGGCGGCGGCCGGCCTGCCGGTCACCCGGCCGGACGCGTCTCCGCCATCCGAATCGCCACGATCAGGCCCGAGCCAGCGGTAATCGTGGCAACGACCAGGATCGCCGCGGACGCTCCGAACCCATTGGCCACGATCCCGATCAGGACCGCGCCGATCGCGATCCCGAGGTCGCGCCAGAACCGATAGATGCCCACGACGGCTCCCCGGTGGCGGGGCTCGGCGATATCGGCCACCACGGCGATCAAGGTTGGGTAGACCATCGCCGTGCCTAGCCCAAGCGCGACGGCGGCCACAAGCCACGGCACGAAACCCGTCCAGATGACGATCGCTGCGATGGCGGCGGCCTGCGTCAGCATCCCGGCCACGATCAAGCGGCGTCGCCCGATCCGATCCGACAGCGCCCCCGTCGCGATCTGGGTCAGCCCCCAGGTCGCCGGGTAGATCGCCGCGAGCAGCGCGATCTGCCCGATCGGCAGGCCGGCGGCCGCCTGGACCATCGGCAGGAGACCCCAGGCGAGCGCGTCGTTCAGATTGTTGACCAGGCCGGCCTGTGACGCCGCCGAAAGAGACGGCTCGGCCACCGTCGTCCGCCAGGCCAATCGGCGCCAGGTGCCGGACCCATCAGGCCCCGCCGACGCGGCCGGTGAGGCGGCGGACTGCTCGACGGCCACGTGCTGCCGCGTCTCCCGCACGAATAGCACACTGCTGCCCAGACCCAGACCGGCGATAACGATCCCGATCAGGAACGGCGTGGGCCGGAGCCCGGCCGATTCGGCGACCAGGCCGGTGACGAAGGCGGCTGTGGCGACCGCGACATACCCCGACGCCTCGTTCAGCCCGAGCGCCAGGCCGCGACGACGTGGGCCCACCAGGTCGATCTTCATCAGCAAGGTGGTCGACCACGTCAGACCCTGGTTGACCCCGAGCAGGAGGTTGGCGGCCACGACCCAGCTCCAATCAGGAGCAGCGATCAACAGGATCGGAACCGGGAGCCCGACCACCCATCCCGCAACCAGCACCGGTTTGCGCCCATGGCGATCCGCGAGGGCGCCGGCGACGAGGTTCGTCACGGCCTTGGCAACGCCAAATGCGATGAGGAAGGTCAGCCCAGTCGACGCCGCCGTGAGGCCAAACACCTCGGACGCCAGGAGCGGGAGCACGACGCGCTCCTGGCCAACCATGCCGCCGACGAGCGCATTGACGCCGACGAGCAGCGCGAACTGTCCGGCGTTCGCCCGCAGGCCGAGGCTGATCTCAGGTTGAGGCGGGTGGGCCACGGGCCGGAGGCTATCATGCCCTCCCGGGATGATGCCATCTTTCGTAAATAGCACGGTATATTGACGCAATACACCTATATTCCTGGCATGTCATGAGACGAGATAGAGAGATGATGAAATCAGGCGATGGTGCAGCGAGTGGCCGGATCCGGATCGGGCTGGCGGCCGAAATGCTCGGCGTGACGGTCGAAACCGTCCGGCGCTGGGAAACCGATGGACGTCTTCGCGTGGAGCGTTCGAGCGGGGGCCAGCGGCTCGTCCCGATGGACGAGGTGACGCGCCTGCTTTCGGAACGCCGACGTGCTGGCGCAGAGCGCCCGATCGTGGCGGGCTCGGCACGGAACCGGTTCCCAGGGGTGGTCACCAGGATCGAACGCGATGGCGTTGCAGCCGTCGTCGAAATCGTCGCCGGTCCGCACCGTGTGGTGAGCCTGATGACCGCGGAGGCCGTGGACGAACTCGGCCTGCGGATCGGCGAAGAGGCCATCGGCGTGGTGAAAGCCACAAGTGTCATCGTCGAGGTCCCGTCATCGCGAG
>JANNQZ010000358.1:0-1670 GCA_031401015.1 Chloroflexota bacterium
CCCAGATCAGCGGGGGCCAGCGGGCGGCGCCGGGCGCCATCGAGCGCGTCCGGATCGATCGCTCGACGCTTGAGCCGCGGTTCCGGGTCATCGGGATCGATGCGTGGTCGGACGAGCCGTCCTTCGCGAACGCGATGTCGACCGCGGAGTCCGCCTCCGCCGCGTCTGGCGCCCCAGGGATTACGGGGATCACAGGCGTCACGGGGATCTGCGGCTCGGGGATCATCGAAGTCGTGGCCCAGATGTTCCTGGCCGGGATCGTCACGGAGGATGGAGTCATCGACGGCGCCCTGGCCACCCGGACCCCGCGGATCGTCCCCGACGGTCGGACCTTCAGCTACGTGCTCCATGAAGCCGGGAGCGGGTTTGGGGGCGTGCGGATCGCCATCACCCAGAACGATGTCCGGGCGATCCAGCTCGCCAAGGCCGCCTTGTACGCCGGAGTCCGCCTGCTGATGGACCAGCTCGGGGTCGATGCCGTCGACGAGATCCGCCTGGCCGGCGCATTCGGCAGCCAGATCGACCCGACCCACGCGATGATCCTTGGCCTGATCCCCGATTGCGACGTGGCGCACGTTCGCTCGGCCGGCAACGCCGCCGGGACGGGTGCCCTGATCGCCCTTCTGTCGGGCGCGGCCAGGACCGAGATCGAGGGCGTCGTTCGCCGCGTCGAGAAGATCGAGACCGCCGTCGAGCCGCGCTTCCAGCAGCATTTCGTGGAGGCGATGGCGTTCCCGCACAAGATAGCGTCCTTTCCGAACCTGGAACGCGTCGTCACCCTTCCGGAACGCCACTCGGGCGTCGGCGCCGGGGCAGACGCGTCTCGGGCGCGCGACGAGCGCCGCCGTCGACGCACCGTGTCGGCAGGCAGCAGGGAGAGCCGTTGATGGACGACACCCGCAGGCAACGGTCCGGGGGCCGGGCAGCCCGACAGGCACTTCGCCTCGCCTCGCATGCCGAGCACGTCCCGTTCCTGACCAGGAAGCTCGCCCCGTTCGAGGTCCTCAACGAGGAGGGCCTCTCGCTCATCGAGCACAACGCGGACACGATCCTCCAGGAGGTCGGCCTCGAATTCCGTGGTGACGCCGACGCGCTCCGCCTGTTCCGGGAGGCCGGCGCCGACGTCCAGGGGGAGCGAGTGCGCTTCCCGCGCGGCATGTGCCGCCAGATCGTCGGGTCGACCGCGCCGCGCCAGTTCACGCAGTACGCTCGCAACGAGGCGCGCAACGTGGAGATCGGCGGCGCGCACACCGTCTTCGCCCCGAACTATGGCTCGCCGTTTGTCCGGGACCTGGACCGCGGCCGGCGCTACGGGACGATCGAGGACTTCCGCAACTTCGTAAAGCTGGCCTATGCCTCGCCCCACATGCACCACTCGGGCGGGACGGTCTGCGAGCCGGTCGACGTGCCAGTCAACAAGCGCCACCTGGACATGGTCTATTCGCATATCCGCTACAGCGACAAGCCGTTCATGGGTTCGGTCACGGCCCCTGAGCGGGCGCGGGACACGGTCGAGATGGCACGCCTGACCTTTGGGGCGGACTATCTCGAGGACCACACGGTGATCCTCAGCTTGATCAACGCCAACTCGCCGCTCGTCTGGGATTCGATCATGCTAGGCGCAGCGCGCGCCTACGCCGAGGCAAACCAGGCCACCCTCCTGACCCCGT
>JANNQZ010000359.1:0-1573 GCA_031401015.1 Chloroflexota bacterium
CCAGGCGATGACCGATGCGGGGATCGGCCAATCGACGTGCGTGGGGATCGGTGGTGACCCGATCATCGGCACGACCTTCCTCGACATCCTCCACCTGTTCGCCGCGGACGATGAGACCGATGCGATTGTGCTGATCGGCGAGATCGGCGGCGCCGCGGAGGAGACCGCCGCGGCCTGGGCCGCCGAGCACCTGCAGGACGTCCCGAAGGTTGCCTTCATTGCCGGCCGGACGGCGCCGGAGGGCAAGCGCATGGGCCATGCCGGCGCCATCATCTCGGGCGGCGCCGGGACCGCGGCGTCCAAGGTCAAGGCCCTCGAGGCGGCAGGGTTCCGTGTCGCCGAGTCCCCACTCGAGCTGCCCCAGTTACTGCGCGACGCCGGATATCGCGGGTAGTCCGGACCGTCATGGGTCACCTGCTGGATCTCGTGGCTGGCAACATCCAGGAGATCCTGCTTGCCATCAGCACAGACGACCTGGCCGCGCTTGACGACCGTCGGCGCTTTCCGGCACACATCGCCCTTGGCGGCGGTCTGGACCCCACCTGGCTGGACCTCTTCGCCGAGGCGGCCCGAAGCATCGTCGGCGATGACGGCCCGGGGGAATTCCTGGACGCCCGGATCGAGCTCGACGGGATCGGCGACGACGACCGGTTCTCCATCGAGCGCGTCGACCCAGCCTGGATCACGGCGGTTGCCAGGATCGACGACGGCCGCATCGGCGCCATCGCCTCGCGCTGGCTGGACTTGATCGAGGACGAACTCGGCTCGCTGGCGCGCGACGAGAAACCGTGGATCCGCGATCTGTGCGGTCGCCTGGTCACCTTCTGCCGGGCGGCGGACCGGGCCCCGGACGTCCTGTTCGCCTGGTCGCTGCGGTAGGAGGGACCCGTGCCGGGATCCGCCAGCTCGAACGAGACGCCGTTCGCCGCGAATCGCTCCCTGTGGGACGCCTGGACGCGAGTTCACGCCACCGGCAGCTTCTACGACCTCGACGGCTTCCGTGCGGGTGGCGTGCGGATCCGACCGTACGAAATCGAACTGGTCGGCGATGTCCGGGGGATGTCGCTCCTTCACCTGCAATGCCATTTCGGGATCGACACGCTGTCCTGGGCACGCCTCGGGGCGCGCGTCACTGGGGCGGACCTGTCGCCGGCGGCCATCGAACTGGCGCGCCAACTCGCGATCGACCTGGGCTTTCCCGAGTCCCGGTTCGTGCTGGCCAACCTGTACGACCTGCCGGCCGAGCTCGACGGCGCCTTCGATGTCGTCTACACCTCGCGAGGCGTCCTCGGCTGGCTGCCGGACATCCGGGCCTGGGCGCAGATCGTCGCCCATTTCGTGGCACCGGGCGGGATCTTCTTCATCACAGAGATCCATCCGATCCTGCAGACGTTCGAGAACGAAGGGGTGGCAACGGGCGAGCTACGCCTGGCCTACCCCTATTGGGAGCACCCGGAGCCGCTGGTTTTCCCGGTCAAGGGCTCGTACGCGGACCCCGACGCCGACGTCGGCGACCAGTCCGAGTACGGCTGGGATCACGGTCTGGGCGAGATCGTGACCGCGCTGATCGACG